>NZ_LRTR01000515.1 GCF_001550375.1 Streptomyces europaeiscabiei
GGGCGCGCTGGGAGCAGGGCGCGCGTTCGGCTGCCGCCGCGACCGGGGAGCAGTTGGACCGGTTGGAGCGCGGGGACCTGTCACACCTGGCCGACGCCGTCGTACGGGCCGAGGAGCCCTCCGCGTACGGGAAGTTCGGGATGTGCGGGCGGTTGGACGTCTACAAGGGGGACTGAGCGCCGGGTGCCTTCGAACTCGGGGAGGACCGTGGTGGGGCGGCTGAGGGTTGTGCGTGGCGTGTCGCGCAGTTCCCCGCGCCCCTATGGGGGCGCTTGGGTGATCCGGGGTCTTACCTTGCCGTCGGGCCTGTCACCGACCAGCCGGGGGACTGCGGGCGCGCCGTGAGGTCCTCGTGGCGCACCTCGCCGGCGCAGGCCGTGCAGGTGACCACGGGAACCAGTTCGTGGCCGCAGGAGTGCTCGATCACCATGGGGCGGTCGTCGTCCTTCCGGAGATGGCGGTCGCCCCACGCCATGAGCGTCATCAGGACCGGCTCCAGTTCGAGACCCGCCTGCGTCGGCCGGTACTCGAAGCGCTGCGGGCGTTCGCTGTAGACGTGCTTGTGCAGGATGCCCGCGTCGACCAGGCGCCTGAGACGGGTCGCCAGTACGTCACGCGGGGCCCCGATGTTGCGGACCAGCTGCTCGAAGCGGCCGTTGCCGAGACAGACCTCGCGCAGGACCAGCAGGGAGTGCTTCTCACCGACGAGCGCCAGGGCGTCGGCGATGGAACAGGGGCGCGGAGCTCCGGAGGCGGGCATGCGCGCAGTCTAGGGGAGGGTTGGCTTTTCCAACCCGTCGAGCTGTGGTGCGTGGGAGCGGGCCCGCAAGTGGTGGCGTTTGCGCCAGGCCAGGGCCGCGCCGACCAGGGCCGGGATCGCGATGCAGGCCATGGCGATCAGGAAGGCCGGGGAGGTCGGGGACGAGGCTCGGGCGCCGGCCACCGCGTAGGCGGCGGTGTTCGGGATCGAGCCGAGGGCGGTGGCGAGGAGGAAGGGGAGACAGCCCATGCGGGAGACGGACGCACAGTAGTTGGCCGCCCAGAAGGGCACTCCCGGGAACAGCCGGGCCGCCAGCATCGAGCGGAAGCCGTGGCGGCTGAGCTGGCCGTCCGCCGACTTCAGCCAGCGGTGGCGGAGAAGGGGGCGCAGGGCGTCCTGCCCGAGCATCCGGCCCAGGCCGAAGGCGATGCCGGCCCCGAGGACCGTGCCCGTGAGCGCCGAGGCCAGACCCAGCTGGGAGCCGAAGAGGGCGCCTGCCGCGATGTTGAGGATCGGCCGGGGCACGAAGGCGACCGTGCACAGCCCGTACACCACCGCGAACATCACGACCGCCGCCGCGCCACTGAGCTGGGGCGGCCAGCCGTCGGCCAGCAGCCGCTGCGGCTCGAACAGCAGGACGGTCGACACGGCGCTCACGAGCAGCGCCACGAGCAGGGAGAACCGCGCCCACGGCGAGAGCAGCACTCTGCCCCAGCGGGCGGTGCGCCCCAGCGGCACGGCCGGAACGGTGGAGGGTGTGGCGACGGCGAGCTCCGTGGCGGCGGTCCGGGGAAGGACCATGGCGGTGCCCCCAGAGCGGGTGGTGGCATCGAGCATTCGTCGACGGTAACCGACCCATGTACGTGTATGCCCTACGGAACGTCTCACGGGGGTCACAGCAAGCGGAACAACAGGCTCGCCGGCCACGGTGTGCCCGGCACCCCGACGGGTACCGCGCACCGTGCCGCCTGCGCCTTCCGGAACACGGTCCCGGCCTGGGCACCGTTCATCCCGGGCACCCCCTTGTGAAGCATCTCTCTTCGGCTTCCTCTCGGAACCCGCGCGTACCTAAAACCATTCGACGCGGGCCGACCTGTCGACGATGATCGACGTCATGTTCCGGCACGTCTTCGCTCTCGCAGCATCCGCCACAGGCGCGGATGCCCCGAAGGCTGCCCTCCTGATCGTCGTGGCCGCCGCAGACGGCGCCCGAAGCTGACCCTTCCCGGACATTCCGGCGGACCCCGCAGGGGGAGGGTCGGCGAGACCTCGGGGTCCCCGTCCCGGCAGCGCCCGTAGTCGCGCCGGGGCCTCACTCAGTACCGCTGAAGAGACTTCGAGGTACCGCCATGTCCAAGACGGCCTACGTCCGCACGAAACCGCATCTCAACATCGGCACCATGGGCCATGTCGACCACGGCAAGACCACCCTGACCGCCGCCATCACCAAGGTCCTCGCCGAGCGCGGGGTCGGCACGTTCGTGCCGTTCGACCGCATCGACCGCGCCCCGGAGGAGGCGGCGCGCGGCATCACGATCAACATCGCGCACGTCGAATACGAGACCGACACCCGGCACTACGCGCACGTCGACATGCCCGGCCACGCCGACTACGTCAAGAACATGGTCACCGGGGCCGCCCAGCTCGACGGGGCGATCCTCGTCGTCTCCGCGCTCGACGGGATCATGCCGCAGACCGCCGAGCACGTGCTGCTCGCCCGCCAGGTGGGGGTGAACCACGTGGTCGTCGCGCTGAACAAGGCCGACGCGGGCGACGAGGAGCTGATCGACCTCGTCGAGCTGGAGGTCCGCGAGCTGCTCACCTCGCACGGGTACGGCGGCGACTCCGTACCCGTCGTGCGGGTCTCCGGGCTCAAGGCCCTCGAAGGGGACCCGCGGTGGACGGCGTCCATCGACGCGCTGCTGGACGCGGTCGACACGTACGTCCCGATGCCGGAGCGGTATCTGGACGCGCCGTTCCTGCTGTCCGTGGAGAACGTCCTCACGATCACGGGCCGGGGAACCGTCGTCACCGGTGCCGTCGAGCGCGGCACGATCCACGTCGGGGACCGGGTCGAGGTGCTCGGTGCCGAGGTGGAGACCGTGGTCACCGGGCTGGAGACGTTCGGCAAGCCGATGGCGGAGGCGCAGGCGGGGGACAACGTGGCGCTGCTGCTGCGCGGGGTGGGACGGGACGCCGTCCGCCGCGGGCATGTGGTGGCCGCGCCCGGCAGCGTCGTGCCCAGGCGGCACTTCACCGCGCAGGTGTATGTGCTGTCGGCGCGTGAGGGCGGTCGGGCGACCGCCGTGTCGAGTGGCTACCGGCCGCAGTTCTACATCCGTACGGCGGATGTGGTGGGGGACATCGACCTGGGCGAGGCCGCGGTGGCCAGGCCGGGGGAGACGGTCACCATGGCGGTCGAACTGGGGCGTGACGTGCCGCTGGAGGCGGGTCTCGGGTTCGCGATCCGTGAGGGCGGTCGGACCGTGGGGGCGGGGACCGTGACGGCCGTTCAGTAGGCGGGTCGCGGTGTGTGGGGGAGCGCGGGCCGGTTCTCGGCCGGTCGCGCGGTCCCCCACGTCCTTTCAGGGCGCTTCGGCGGTGCGCCGGTCGAGGGCGGGCCCGGCACAATGGAGGCCGTGAACGAAGCCATACCCGTGTCCCGTGCCATCGATCAGGGCACCGCCAAGCTCATGCCCGACGTCGACCGGGAGCGGGCCTGGCTGTTGACCGTGGACGGGGCGCCGCAGTCGTACGTCGACCTGGACGAGCCGACGCATCTGGAGTTCGAGTACGTGCGGCGGCTCGGGCATGTGCTCGACACGGTGGCGGAGCCGGGGAGGGCGCTCGATGTTCTGCACCTCGGTGGGGGCGCGCTCACGCTGCCCAGGTATGTGGCCGCCACCCGGCCCGGGTCCCGGCAGGAGGTCGTCGAGTACGACCGGGGGCTGCTGGACCTGGTCGTCGAGCAGCTGCCGCTGCCCGCCGACGCGGGGATCGCTCTGCACGGCGCGGACGCCCTGGAATGGCTCGAAGCGGCCCCCGCGGACTCCGCCGACGTGGTCGTGGGGGATGTCTTCGAGGGCTCGCGGACCCCGGCGCACCTGACGACCGTGGCGTACGCGCGGGCCGCCGAGCGGGTGCTGCGCGCGGACGGGGTGTACCTCGCGAACCTGGCCGATGCCGCGCCCTTCGCGTTTCTGCGGTCCCAACTGGCCACGCTCGCCACGGTGTTCGAGGAGCTGGTGCTGATCGCCGAGCCGGGGGTGCTGCGCGGCCGGCGGTTCGGGAACGCCGTGCTGGTCGCCGCCCATCAGCCGCCCGACATCGCCGTCCTGGCCCGGCGGACCGCCGCCGACGCCTTCCCGGCGCGCGTCGAGCACGGCCCTGCGCTGCGCGACTTCATCGGCGGTGCCGTACCCGTGGGCGAGCAGGACGCCGTACCGTCACCCGAGCCGCCCGACGGAGCGTTCGGCATCGGCTGAGCCGGGCCCGGCATCGGATGCCGCGTCGGGCTTGGCCGGCACGACCGGCACACCGCGCCGGGTCAGGTTCCGTACGTCCCGTACGCACAGCACCGCCGCCGTCGCCCCCACGCATATCGCGGCGCAGCCCCACAGGGCCGCCGTACGTCCGAAGGCGCTCTCCGCCGGACCCGCCAGCGCGGCGGCCAGCGGCACCATCGCCACCGAGCCGAACCAGTCGTAGGCCGCGACGCGGGACAGCTTGTCCTCGGGGATCTCCTGGTGCAGCGCGGTCATCCAGGAGACGCCGAACACCTCGATCGACAGACCGCTGACGAACATGGCGAGGCACAGCACGGCGATCGGCGCCGGGACGGCGAGCGCGGCGGACGGCAGGGCGAACGGGAAGACGCACAGGACGCCCACGAGGAGGAGGCGGCGCGGTCTCCAGCGGGTCATGAGCAGCGCCCCGACGGCGTTGCCCGCCCCGAACAGGCCCAGTGCCAGGCCCCAGGGGCCGGGGCCGCCGAGGCTGTCGTCGGCGACCTGAGGGCCGTAGACCGCGTCGGCGGCGACGATGACCGCGTTCACCAGGGAGAACTGCACGACGATCGCCCACAGCCAGGTGCGGCCGGTGAACTCCCGCCAGCCG
This sequence comes from Streptomyces europaeiscabiei, assembly GCF_001550375.1. GTDB lineage: Bacteria > Actinomycetota > Actinomycetes > Streptomycetales > Streptomycetaceae > Streptomyces > Streptomyces europaeiscabiei. Next base: position 4,877 of record NZ_LRTR01000515.1, read on the forward strand.
TCCCGGAGATCGGCGAGCATGCCGTGGCCCGGTTCGCGCTCCGGTATGTGGCTCACGTCGAGGAAGGCGCGCAGGGCGCCGGCGAACGCGAACGCGGCGGCGTCCACCGCCAGCACCCAGCCCGGACCGATCACGGCGACCATGGCGCCGCCGAGGGCCGCGCCGGTCATGGTCGCGCCCTGCGAGGCGAAGCGGAACAGTGCGAAGGCCCGGCCCGCATGCTCGGCGGTGACCGAGGAGAACAGCATGCCCTCGGCCGCCGGGTTGAAGAACGCCTGGCCGGTGCCGCCGAGCGCGGAGAGCAGCATCATCTGCCAGAGGTGTGCCTCGCCGGTGAGCACGAGCACGGCGAAGACGGCCTGGGAGAGGCAGTTGAGGGTGTTCGCCGCGACCATCACCCGGTGCCGGGGCAGCCGGTCCGCGACCGCTCCGCCGATCAGCAGGAACAGCACCAGCGGCAGGGTCCGCGCCGCCGCGACCAGACCGACGTCGCCGCCGTCGCCGCCCGCCTCCAGGACCGCGAACGCGGCCGCGATCAGGGCGCCGTTGCTGCCCAGGTTGGTGACGACCGCGGCCGTCGTCAGCAGGGTGTAGTTGCGACCGGCCCAGGCGGGGCGGCGGCGGAAGGCGGCGGGAGTGGTCACCCGCCGACTATCGCCGCCCCGACCTCTGCTGCCAAACCGTTTCCGCACGGGATGTGGCCGGATCGGGCCAGGGGGAGACGGCCCCGCCGACCCGGCCCGCCCCGGTGTCCGGTGTCGGCTCAGCCGCCGGTCGGTTCGCCGTACAGCCGTACCGTGCTGAGGATCTTCTGCACCGTCGCGTCCGGGACCTCGTCGCCGACGTCCTTGGCACCGTGGAACGTCCAGGAGACGTAGTCACCGGCCGAGTTCTTGAAGGCGAACGTGGTCGCCTTGCCGTCGGTGTCGCACTTGCCCTTCTTGGCGACACCCTTCGAGTACGTGGTCGCGACACTGCCCTCGACGCCCGACGTGGTGGTGTACGCCTTGGCCTTGCCGATGGTCATCTTCTTCTTGGAGGAGTCCTTCTGGTCGGTGTAACCGCCGAAGATCCACCACGCCGAGTCGTTGCGGGCGATGTCCTCGGTGCCCTTGGCGCCCTGCTGGCCCTTGGTGCCCACGGCGGCCAGCGAACTCGTCTCCTCGTTGCCGTCCTTGTCGTCGTCGGACGTGCACCACTTCTCCTTGAGCACGGCGGGTGCCGACATGCCGATGAGGACCGACCCGTCGCCCTTCTTGTCGTCCTCGAAGCCGATGAAGGTGTCGGACGACTGGACGGCCCACTCGGCGGGCACGTCGAAGGCCGTACCCCACTTGGGGTTGACGACGACCTTCCAGCCCGCGACGGTCGGCTTCGCCCCGGCGTCATCGCCGCGCGGGTTGTCCTCGGTGCTCTCGGACACGGTCGGCGACGGCGAGGCCGTAGGAGCGGACTGCGTCTTCTTGTCCTTGTCGCCGTCGCCACCGAGGACCAGGAAACCGGTCACACCGGCCGCCACGACCACGGCCGTGGCCGCGATGATCGCGACCAGCTTCGTCCGGTTGCCGCCGCCTCCGCCCGGCGGCACGGGCGGGCCGGCGGGCCCCTGCGCGCCCCACTGCGGTTGCTGCCCGTACGGGGCCTGCTGGCCCGTCGACTGGTACCCGGGCTGCTGGTAGGGGTTGGGTTGCTGGTACCCCGGCTGTTGGTATCCCGACTGTCCCGACTGTCCCGGCTGTCCCGACTGGTCGTACCCCGGCTGCTGGTACGGGTTCGGCTGCTGCGGTTGGTGCTCGCCCCCGGGCGGCTGCTGCTGTCCTGGCCACATGGCTCGTAACCATAGATGTGCCGGGGGGCGGGGTGCCACGGGAGTCCACGAAGCGCCTTTGCACTCGGGACGAACGGCTCCAAAACACCCGGGGCCGAGGACTTTTGACCCGTCGCGTGCGGGATCTTCTCGGACACCCCCGCGGGCTCGACGGACGGCCCGGCCGAAGAGCCCCCTTCGGCGTTCTTGAACGCGAACGCCCTCGACCCGCCGTCCGTCCGGCACCCTCGTCCTTCTGGAAGGGGCCCGCGTACCGACGTCGGGCCGGCGGCGAGTCGGGGTCGGTGTGAGTCGGCGCCGACGACGAGTCGGAGCCGGCAACGAAGCGACGATCACAGGGACGACCCTGGCCAGCTGTGGCTACTCGTGGGTAACATCAGGATATGAGCCAAGACCAGATGTCGATCGGCGAGATGCTCGCCGCCACCGTGCCGATGGCCAGGACCCTGAACCTGGAGTTCCTGGAGACCACGCCGGAGAAGGCCGTGGTGGCCCTGCCGGACCAGGGCGAGTTCCACAACCATGTCGGCGGGCCGCATGCCGGTGTGATGTTCACTCTGGGTGAGTCGGCGAGCGGGGCGATCGTGCTCGCCGCGTTCGGCGACCAGCTCTCCCGTGCCGTGCCGCTCGCGGTCAGAGCGGAGATCGCGTACAAGAAGCTCGCGATGGGGCCCATCACGGCCACCGCCACACTGGGCCGCCCCGCTGCCGAGGTCGTCGCCGAACTGGACGCCGGACAGCGCCCCGAGTTCCCCGTCACCATCGCCATCCAGCGCGCCGACGGCGCCGTGACGGGCGAGATGACCGTCGTCTGGACCCTCCGCCCCAACGCCTGACCCCGGGCGCGCTCCAGCCGCGTCGTGGGCGCCCCCGTCAGTCCGTTCCCGGACGCCCCACACCC
>NZ_LRTR01000516.1 GCF_001550375.1 Streptomyces europaeiscabiei
CGTTCCCGGACGCCCCACACCCGCCCCGCCTGCCCCCGGCCCTCGCCGATCAGGCATCCCCGCCCCTCGCCTCGCCGCGCGACCCGGACGCGGACCTCGACTTCGGCGCGACCCGGGTCGAACGAGGCGCAGCGCCTCCTTCCGTCACTTCGGCATGGAGACACCGCTGAACGCCGGGCAGCGTCGGCCGGCCCGCGATCCCGGCCGGGCGAGGCGGGCGCTCACCCCCTCGTGACCGCCCGACGAGGCGGCGACGCACTGGGCGCGACCATGCACGGTGAGCAACAGTGCGGGCCGGGGGGCAACCTGGAGGACTCCGTCGCCGTCCGAGTAAGCGGGTAGGCTGCCCCGGCGCGCGCTCCGTCGTGAGCGCACGCCGGGGGCCTTTGATCCGCTACACGGGAGGAACCGGCTTTGCACGTCCAGGAGTGGCTCGAAACAGTGCCCCCGCTCAGCATCTACCTGCTGGTGGGGCTGGTCATCGGCCTGGAGAGCCTGGGCATTCCGCTGCCGGGTGAGATCATCCTGGTCTCCTCCGCGCTGCTCGCCTCCCAGCACGGTGAGATCGACCCGTTCGTCCTCGGCGCCTGTGCCACCGCCGGCGCGATCATCGGCGACTCCATCGGCTACGCCATCGGCCGCAAGGGCGGCCGTCCGCTGCTCGACAAGCTCAATCGAAGGTTCCCCAAACACTTCAGCGAGAGCAACATCGCCGTCGCCGAGCGCTCCTTCGACCGGTGGGGCATGTGGGCCGTCTTCTTCGGCCGCTTCATCGCCCTCCTCCGCATCTTCGCCGGCCCCCTCGCCGGCGTCCTGCAGATGCCCTACTGGCGTTTCCTCGTCGCCAACATCCTCGGCGGCATCCTCTGGGCCGGCGGCACCACCGCCGTCATCTACTACGTCGGCGTGGTCGCCGAGGCCTGGCTCAAGCGCTTCTCCTGGCTGGGGCTGGTGCTGGCCGTCCTGATCGGCGTCACCTCGATGCTGGTGATCAAGCGCAAGGCGAAGAAGGCGGCGGAGAAGGCGGAGGAGACCGAGGGGGATCTGGTGACCGCCGCGGACTAGCCGCGCCAACAGGCGCTCGGGGCCGTGTCGATGTGCGGCTCCGAGCGCGTGGGCGCGACCGGTGACATCCGGCCCGCGGACGGCCTACGCGCCGTACTCCTCCTGCGCTTCCCGGTGCGCCGCGGCCAGCTCCGTGTAGTGCGTCCCGTTCAGGGTCACCAGCTCCCGCTCCTCGTCGGTGAGCGGCCGCTTCACCTTCGCCGGCACCCCCGCCACCAGCGACCCCGGCGGCACGCGCATCCCCTGCGGCACCAACGCCTGCGCGGCCACCAGGGAACCCGCCCCGATCACCGCGCCGTTCAACACTGTCGCGCCCATCCCGATCAGGCAGTCGTCCTCGACGGTCGCCCCGTGCACCACCGCGTTGTGGCCGATCGAGACCCGCTCACCGATCGAGACCGGGAACCCGGGGTCGACGTGCAGCGTGCAGTTGTCCTGGACGTTGGCGTCGGCGCCGATGACGATCGGCTCGAACTCGGCCCGCAGTACGGCCCCGTACCAGACGCTCGACCCGGGCCGCAGCGTCACGTCGCCGATCACCACCGAGGTGGGGGAGACGAACGCGGCCTCCTCCACATGCGGCTTCCTGCCGCCGAATGTCGTGATCAGGGCCCGCTGCCGGTTCATCGCCGCCTCCTGGTGATGGATGAGGATCGGTCCTCACCCGCACCGTAAGGCATGGCGTGCGCATCCCGTGGGGTGAAGATCACAGCCGAACGGCGTCATGGGTGTGCCGGCCGGTGAGTACCGTGAGCGGGTGTCGAAGAGCAAGAACACGTTCTCGTCCTGGCGTGGCCGTCTCGTGCAGCGCGCCGTCCATGCGGGCTGGGCGTGGCTGCAGCGCACGGGATCGGTGACGGCCGACCGGCCCGGCCGCTTCCGGTTCGGTGCGATGGGAACAGGTACCAGGCTGGCCTTCCCGCTCGGCACAGTCTTCGGTGAGCCGTGGATCCATCTGGGCTCCCACTGCATCATCGGCGAGCAGGTCACCCTGACCGCCGGACTGATGCCCGACCTGGACCTCGGCGCGGAGCCGATCCTGCGCATCGGTGACGGTGTCGTCCTCGGCCGGGGCAGCCATGTCATCGCCGACACCACCGTCACCATCGGCAGCGACTGCTACTTCGGGCCGTACGTGTATGTGACGTCCACGAACCACTCGTACGACGACCCGCACGAGCCGATCGGCAAGCAGTGGCCGCGTATGGACCCGGTGTCGATCGGGCCGGGGTGCTGGATCGGCACGGGTGCGGTGATCCTGCCGGGGGCGCGGGTGGGGCGGAACGTGGTGGTCGCCGCGGGAGCGGTGGTGCGGGGGGCGGTGCCGGACCACTCGGTGGTGGCCGGGGCGCCCGCGCGGGTCGTGCGGCGCTGGGATCCGGTCGAGGGGTGGCAGCCGCCGATCCGGACGCCTGCCCCCGTGCCGATTCCCGACGGTGTCACGCCGGAGCAGTTGCTTGCGTTGGCCGAGTGGGACGCCGAGGAGGCCGGGGAGTCCGCCTAGTGGCTCGCAGTAGAGTTCGGTGAACGTCGGGTGCACCACATCCTGGCTCACCTCTTGGTTCACCGCGTTGAACTCCTTCATTGAGAATATTGGACGGAATGTGTCGGATCTCGACCTGCTGACCCAGTCCCTGGCGCGGAACGTCAAGCGCTGGCGCACCGAGCGGGGCTTCACCCTGGACGCCCTCGCCGCACGCGCCGGAGTCAGCCGCGGGATGCTCATCCAGATCGAGCAGGCCCGCACCAACCCCAGCCTCGGCACCGTCGTCAAGATCGGTGACGCCCTCGGCGTCAGCATCACCACGCTGCTCGACTACGAGCAGGGGCCCAAGGTCCGGATCGTCCCGGCCGAGCAGGTGGTCCGGCTGTGGCACACCGAAGCGGGCAGCTACAGCAAGCTGCTGGCCGGTGCGGAGGCGCCCGGCCCGCTGGAGATGTGGAGCTGGCTGCTGATGCCGGGCGAGGGCAGCCGCTCGGACCCGCACCCCGTGGGCACGGTCGAGATCGCGCACGTCACGGCGGGCGAGCTGACCCTCACCGTCGAGGGCGCCGAGTATCGCGTCCCGGCCGGTGCGAGCGTCACGTTCGAGGCCAACGCGGCGCACGAGTACGCGAATCAGGGAGATGCGCCCACGGAGATGGTGCTGACGGTGTCCGTGCCGGCCGTGCACTGAGACGTCGGACTGGCCGCCGGCGGGCCTTTGTTACCGTGCGGCCCATGCGCGCACCCATCGGAGACTTCGACCACGCCACCCCCGCCCCCGACTGCCTCGACGACCTCGTCGGCCCGGTCGCCGACGCCGTACGCGACTGGCCCGGCAGCGTGCCCGCCGACCAGATCCTGTACGTCGAGACGGATCCGGAGTGGGCCGACACCGCGGTGTTCGTCCAGCACTACGGGCAGGACCTGCTCGAACGGTCCGCGAACTGCGTGGTCGTCGCGGGCAGGCGCGGAAGCGAGTCGAGTCTGGCCGCGTGTGTCGTGCTCTCCACCGCCCGTGTCGACGTCAACGGTGTGGTCCGCCGCCGGCTCGGCGCCCGCAAGGCCTCGTTCGCGTCGATGGACACCGCCACCGGGGAGACCGGGATGGAGTACGGCGGCATCACGCCCGTCGGGCTGCCCGCGTCGTGGCCGGTCCTGGTGGACTCGGCCGTGGCCGACCTGCCGTACGTCCTGGTCGGCAGCGGACGGCGGCGCGGCAAACTGCTGGTGCCGGGGAAGGCGTTCGCGGAGCTGCCGAACGCGGTGGTGCTGGAGGGGCTGGGCGTGGCCTGACTGGCACACCCGGAAGGGCCGTGCGTGCCGGAACGCCGTCGCCGGGCCCTGGGCGCATGGCCCGGAACCCGGCGACGTACGGCACAGGGCCGGCTCAGGCGGCGGCGGTGCCCGCCTTGGCGCTGAGCTGGTTCAGGACCTCGGTGAGACCGGCGACGACCTCGGTGTCGTCGGCCGGGTGGGTCTCGGCGAAGCGGACGACCGAGCCGGGGATGGAGAGCTTGGCGTCCTCCAGGACCGTGCCACCGGCGATGCCGACGGCCTTGCGGGTCTCGTCCTGCGCCCACACGCCGCCGAACTGGCCGAACGCGGTGCCGACCACGGCGACCGGCTTGCCGGAGAGGGCGCCGGCGCCGTACGGGCGGGACAGCCAGTCGATGGCGTTCTTCAGGACGGCCGGGATGGTGCCGTTGTACTCGGGGGAGAAGAGCAGGAGGCCGTCGACCTGGCCGGCGGCCTCGCGCAGCCGTGCGGCGGTGGCCGGGAGGGCGGCCTCGGTGTCGAGGTCCTCGTTGTAGAACGGGACGTCGGCCAGACCCTCGTACAGCTCGATCTCGACGCCCTCCGGGGCGTACTTCACGGCGGCCTCGGCGAGCTGGCGGTTGTGTGAGCCGGCGCGAAGGCTGCCGACGAGCGCGAGGATGCGTACGGACATGAGCTGACTCCTAGCAAGGATGTGCACCTGGGGAAAAGCTAAGCGGACCGGGGTCCGTTGAAATTTGTAGCACCTATCCGGACCGGGGTCCACTTGTCTGTGGTGAGCGTTACGCTCCCTTCATGAAAGAGTCGCTGCCGCCCTTCCCGGCGCCTCAGGAAACCGACCCCCTCGACGGACTGCTGGACCTCGCCCCGACCCCCTCCGGCCAGCCCCGACTGCGCGCGGACGCGGCCCGCAACCGGACCCGGCTGTTGGAGGTCGCCGCCCGGCTCGCGGCGGACTGCGGGGCCGCCAACCTGACCATGGAGGCCGTGGCGACCGCCGCCGAGGTGGGCAAGGGCACCGTCTTCCGGCGGTTCGGCGACCGGTTCGGGCTCATGATCGCGCTTCTCGACCACCACGAGCGGGAGCTCCAGGCCGCGTTCCTGACCGGCCCGCCGCCCCTCGGTCCCGACGCGCCGCCCGTCGAGCGGCTCCGGGCCTTCGGCGCCGCCGTCATCCGGCACGAGTACGCCCACCGCGACCTGTATCTCGCGGCCTGTGCGGACGTCTCCCGCCGCCACACCAGCCCGGCCACGCAGCTCCGCCTCGGCCATCTGTGCATGCTGCTGCGCCGCACCGGGACGACGGGCGACGTCGAACTGCTGGCGCAGAGCATGCTGAGCTATCTGGACATCAGCCTCGTCGACCACCTGGTGGGGCGGCGGGGGATGCCCCTCGACCGGCTGGAGCTGGGGTGGGGGGACCTGGTCGCGCGACTGGTCGTGGCGGCCTAGTCAGGGCCTTGGACGTCAAGGCGTGGAACCGGGCACGTCGACCGGAGGGTGAACCTGGGCACGCCAACCGGAGACAGGCAAAGCGACCGCTTGGTAACTTGGGGGCGGATGTCGGAGAGCGGCCTCGTACGCCGCGCGAGCGGGAGGGGCCACATGACCGACGAGAACGGCGAGGGCGGGAACGGCGAGTCGGTCAAGGGAGGGAACGGCGAGGGCGGGAACGGCGAGGAGGGGCGCCCGGAAATCGTCGGCACCGGCTTCTTCACCTCCGTGGACGACGTCGCCGCGCGGCTCGCCGAAGCGGGGTACCTGGCCTCGACGGCCGTCGCCACCACCGTCTTCCTGGCCGACCGGCTGGGCAAGCCCCTGCTGGTGGAAGGCCCGGCGGGCGTCGGCAAGACCGAGCTGGCCAAGGCCGTCGCGCGGGTCGGTGCCGCCCGCCTGGTCCGGCTCCAGTGCTACGAGGGCATCGACGAGTCCCGCGCCCTGTACGAGTGGAACCACGCCAAGCAGCTGCTGCGCATCACCGCCGGGCGGGACGAGGCCTGGGACGACGCCCGCACCGACATCTTCAGCGACGAGTTCCTGCTCACCCGCCCCCTGCTGACCGCGATCCGTGGCGACGAGCCGACCGTGCTCCTCATCGACGAGACCGACAAGGCGGACGTCGAGGTCGAAGGGCTGCTGCTGGAGGTGCTCAGCGACTTCCAGGTCACCGTCCCGGAGCTGGGCACGATCACCGCCACCCGGCGCCCCTTCACGGTCCTCACCTCGAACGCCACCCGCGAGCTCTCCGAGGCCCTGCGCCGCCGTTGCCTCTTCCTCCATCTCGGCTTTCCCGACGCCGAGCTGGAGCGGCGGATCGTCCGGCTCAGGGTCCCCGGCCTGGACGACGCGCTCGCCGACTCACTGGTCCGGGTGGTCGGCGCGCTGCGCGAGATGGAGCTGCGCAAGGCCCCCTCCGTGGCCGAGACCATCGACTGGGCACGCACCCTGCTCGCCCTCGGTGCCGACACCCTCGACGAGACCGTCGTACGGGACAGCCTGGGTGTGATCCTCAAGCACCAGGACGACATCGAGAAGGCCGCGCGGAAGCTGACGCTGGTATGAGCGCCGGGGCCCGTGGTGCGAGCACGGCTCCAGGCTCTCTGGCCGAGCGACTGACCGCGTTCGTCAGGGCGTTGCGCGGCCATGGGATACGGATCGGGCCCGGCGAGACCGTGGACGCGGCGGCCGTGCTGGAGGTGCTGGGCCTCACCGACCGGGAGCGGATCCGGGAGGGGCTGGCGGCGGCGCTGCTGCGCGCCGACCGGCAGCGTGCCGTGTTCGACGCGGCCTTCGAGCTGTACTTCCCGCTCGGCGTGGGGGAGTTGACGGGGGCGCGGGGTGCGTCGGCCGGGGACCGGGACGAGCTGCGCGACCG
>NZ_LRTR01000517.1 GCF_001550375.1 Streptomyces europaeiscabiei
CCGAGGCGCTGGCCGCGAACGACGCGGCCGCGCTCACCCGACTCGCGGCCGAGGCCGTGGACCTGCTCGGCCGCTACGGCTCCCCCGGCTCGGACGGCTGGTCGGCCCACCAGACGTTGGACCGCCTCCGGCCGCAGACGCTGTTGGCACGGATCCTCGCGGCCTCGCAGGGGGCGGGCGGGGAGGCCGACGCCGGTTTCTCCGGGGCGGGGGCCGGTGGTGGGCCTGGTGGTGGGCTCCGTATGGGATTCGGCGGCGGTTTCGCATTCGGCTCGACTGTAGGTGCGGGTGCGGGCTCGGGTCTCGGCTCGGGCGGGTTCACCGATCGGCTGGACGCCGACGAGATCCGGCGCCGTATCGAGGACTTCCGGAACCGGGTGCGTACCGAGGCGCGGCGGCGGGTCGCCGAGCGCCGGGGCGCGGAGATGATCGCCGAGCGGGGCATCGCGCCCAGCGCCGACCAGGTCGACTTCCTCATCGCGAGCCGTGAGCAACTCGTCGAACTACGCCGTACCGTCCAGCCGTTGGCCCGCAAACTCGCGACCCGGCTCGCCGCCCGGCGGCGCAGGGCCGCGCGCGGTCGGATCGATATCCGGCGTACGCTGCGGCGTTCGCTGTCCACGGGCGGTGTGCCGCTGCGCCCGGCCTATCGGCGGCATCGGCCCGCCCGTCCGGAGATCGTACTGCTGTGCGATGTGTCCGGGTCGGTCGCCGGCTTCGCGAACTTCACGATGCTGCTGGTGCAGGCGATGCGGGAGCAGTTCAGCAAGGTGCGGGTCTACGCCTTCGTCAACCGCGTCGACGAGGTCACCCGCCTCGTCACCAACGGTGAGGCCGATCCCGCGGAACTCGGCCGCCGGATCGCCACCGAGGCCGCAGTGTCCGGTTGGCACGGCAGCAGCGACTACGGTGCCGCGCTCGGCGAGTTCGCCGAGCGCCACCTCGACGCGGTGGGCCCGCGTACGTCGGTGATCGTGCTCGGTGACGCCCGCACCAACGGGTTCGATCCCAACGCCGCGGCCCTGCGGCGCGTCGTGGCCCGTGCCCGCCGGGTCCACTGGCTGAACCCCGAGTCGCCGGGCCAGTGGGGGACGGGCGACTCCGCAGCTCATGTCTATGCCGAGATCGTCGACATGCACGCCTGCCGGAACGCGCGGCGACTGGGCGAGCTGGTGACGCGGTTGCTGCCGGTGTGAGGCGTCGGGGGAGGGGTGACGCGAGGAGTGGTCCGCCTGCCGGGTGCGGCGGTCGCTCCCGCGGCCTCCGAGGTCACTCCCGGCCGGTGTCGATCACGCAGAAGCGGTTGCCCTCCGTGTCGGCGAGTACGACGAAGTCGGCGTCCTTCGGGTACTGGTCCCAGTCGACCCGGCGTGCTCCCAGTCCCAGCAGTCGCTCGACCTCGGCGGCCTGGTCCTCCGCGTTCCCCGCGTAGAGGTCCAGATGTACCCGAGGGCGCTCCTGCACCGGGGTCTCACTGAGGCCGAGGGAGAGCTGGGCGCCGGTGCCCCGCGGATGCACCAGCACGACCCAGTCGTCCTCCGGTTCCTCGCGCGGGACGTACCCGAGGGCCTTCGTCCAGAATGCGGCGGCCCGCCGCACGTCGGACGCGCCCAGCACCACGGATCCGATTCTCAGCATGGTCCGATTCTCGCCCCTGCGGATCGGCTGCTCTGCGGGGATGCTGGAAACAGACCTCGACCTCAGGAGGTGCGCCCCATGTTCCGCACCGTCACCGTGGGCATCGACGGTTCGCGTGAGAGCCTGGCCGCCGCCGAGTGGGCGGCCCGGGAGGCAAGGCTCCGCACGCTGCCGCTGCGGCTGGTCAACGTCTGGGAGCCGGTTCCCGAGCCGATGGGGCGGGAGCCGATGTTGGGTACGGGGACGAGACCGGACGGGCAGGGCGGGCGAGCGGGGCCGACTGCGTCGGGGGAGACGGGCGTCGGGCGGGTGCTGAGTGAGGCGGCCGAGGGGATTCGGCTGCGGCATCCCGACGTCGACATGGGCGTCGAACAGTTGACCGGCCGGGCGAGCGAGGAACTGGTGCGGGCGGCGCACGGTGGGGAACTGCTGGTCCTGGGGTCCCGTGGGCTGAGCGGGATCGCCGGGTTCCTGCTCGGGTCCGTCGGGCTGCATGTCGTCGCGCACACCGAGCGGCCGGTCGTGCTCGTGCGGGCGGGGGAGCGGGCCGTGGACGAGCATGCGCCGGGCTCGACCGGGGTGTCGTCCGCCGTGACGCCGTTCCGGCCCGTCGTGCTCGGTCTGGACACCGTGCAGCCGGACCACACCTTGATCCAATTCGCGTTCGAGGCGGCGGTGGTGAGGGGGGCCACGTTGCGGATCGTTCATGACTGGAGTCCGCCGCCGCACTCCGGCCTCCGGGAGAGGCCTGGGCTGGAGGCCGATCTCGATGCCGATGTGGGGCAGGTGGAGGCCGGCACGTTGAGTGAGGTGCTGGTGTCGTGGCGGCGGGAGTTTCCGGCAGTGGAGGTGGTGGAGGAGTCTCGGCGGGGGAAGGCGGCGGAGCATCTGCTGGAGGCGTCTCGGGACGCGTCCCTGCTTGTTGTCGGGCGGCGGGTTCGGCATTCGCCGGTGGGGGCGCATATCGGTCCGGTGGTGCACGCGGTGCTTCATCATGCGGGGGTGCCTGTGGTGGTTGTCTCGCACGACTGAGGTTCGGGGGACGGATTGCTTTCCTCGCCCCCGCCGCCCCTGCTCATCCGATCCCCAGGGGCTGCGCCCCTTCTACGCCGCTTCAGGTGTTGTCTGTCGGCTGTGGGTGGGCGGGCGGGGGCTTGCCGGGGCGAAAGACAGCAGGAGGCAAACGGGCGGGCGCAGCCCCTGGTTTTTCAGGGGGTGGGGGTCAGACGGGGGATTTCTATCGCCGGGCAGCGGTCCATGATCATGTCCAGGCCCGCTTCCCGGGTTCGGTGGTAGGCCTGCTCGTCGAGCACGCCCAGTTGGAACCAGACCGCCTTGGCGCCGATGCGCATCGCCTCGTCGGCCACGGGGCCCGCGAGATCGCTGTTGACGAAGACATCGACGACGTCCACGGGGAAGGGGATGTCGGAGAGGGAGGCGTAGCCCTGTTCGCCGTGGACCGTCTCGGCCTTGGGATGCACCGGGACGACGCGCTTGCCGTAACGCTGCAGGACCTCCGCGACACCGTACGCCGCGCGGTTGCGGTTGTTGGACAGGCCGACGACGGCCCAGGTGTCGCCGAGTTCCGTCAGAACCCTGCGGATCGTGGCGGGGTCGCCGTACATGCCGTCTCCTCTGTCCGTGTGGGAGCGCCCGGTCGCGGGAGCTGCCTGCGGCAACAGCGGGCGGTGCCCGGCGATTCCCGGGCCCCGAATACCTTGCCTCGCGTGCGGTCCCCGCGGTTCCTTGCCCGGCTCGACGTCCGGAATGCCGTCCTCCGTACTGCGTTCGGCCGTTCCCGCGCCTACGCTCACCCCGTGCTGCGTATCACCGACGCCCGGACCGGCGAGCCCGCCGAGATCCGCAGGGCGCTCACCCGGGTCCATGCCCATGCGCCGGGGGACGACACCTCGGCCCTGCGCGTTCTGCTGGTCGCCGACGTCCTCGCCCGTGCCCTGGAGATGGGCGGGAGTCCCGTCCTCCTCGTCGCCGACCCGCCCGCCGTGCTCCGGGAACGTGCCGACGACCTCGGCATCCGCCCGAGCGAGGCCTCCGGGACGAGAGGGGGGCAGCGGGTGCTGCACGTGGTCGGTTCGCGAGAGCCGACGGGCGGCGATCACGGTGGGAAGGGGGACGGCGACGGCGTTGTCCGCTCCCCCACCGAGGTCACGGTCGAGGTCGCCCCCGTGACGGGAAGCGAGGAGTCGGCCGCGACGGGCACCGCCCTTCGGCTCGCTCTCCTCAGCCACCCCCGCCGGACCCCCGTGACCCTCGACGCCACCGCCCTGGCCGAGGCCGCCCACACGCTCGACCACTGGCGCAAGGCGGTGGCGGCCTGGGCGACGCGACCGTCGAGGCCGGTTCCCGAGCCCGTCCGACAGACCCTGCGGGACGCCTGGGAGGACGACCTCGACGTGCGCGCGGTGCTCGACGTCCTGCGGGACGTGGAGGGCGCGGAGGACGTACCGGACGGCGCGCGGTTCGAGACGTACGCCTACGCGGACCGGCTCCTCGGTCTGGAACTCACCCGTGAGATCGGGGCGACGGCATGACCGCGCGCGCCGGAGCAGGCCCGCTGCGCAGACTCGTCGTCCTGCGGCACGCCAAGTCGGCCTGGCCCGTGGGCGTACCCGACCACGAACGGCCCCTGGCACCCCGCGGGCACCGCGACGCCCCCGCCGCCGGGTGGGCCCTCGCCGAGACGGACAGCCTGCCCGACCTCGCCGTGTGCTCCACGGCCGTACGGGCGCGCCGGACCTGGGAGCTGGCCTCCGCGCAGTGGGGCACGCCGCCGCCCGTACGGTACGACGCGCGGGTGTACGCCGCCGATGTGCCGGAGCTGCTCGACGTGGTGCGCGCGACCCCCGACCACGTGCGGACGCTGCTGCTCGTCGGCCACAACCCGGGACTGGAGGAACTGGTGCTGGACCTGGCCGGCGACGCCCTCGACGACACACTGGACGACATACGGACCAAGTTCCCCACCTCGGCGATCGCCTTCCTCTCCTGGCACGGCGCGACATGGGCCGCTCTCGCCCCGGGCACGGCACTGCTGACGGACATGATCGTGGCCAGGGGGAAGCAGAAGACCTGACCGGACATCGGAGGTGGCCAGGGGCCCGGACCCCGGCGACCGAGCCCCGGTCGATGCCCCGCACGGACGGGCGCCGGCCTGCGCATAGGGTGGCCGGATGCAGGACGAGTACCGCACCGTCGCCCGCGCCGGCGTGCACGAGACCGAGGTCAACCGCTCCCGATTCCTGTGCGCGCTCGCCCCGGCGGCCACCGAGCAGGAGGCCCAGGACTTCGTCGCGGCCGTCCGCAAGGAGCACGCCGACGCCACGCACAACTGCTACGCGTACGTCATCGGCGCCGACGCGGCCGTCCAGCGGGCGAGCGACGACGGGGAACCCGGCGGCACCGCCGGCGTCCCCATGCTGCAGATGCTGCTGCGACGGGACATGCGGTACGTCGTCGCCGTCGTCACCCGGTACTACGGCGGGGTCAAACTGGGCGCGGGTGGCCTCATCAGGGCGTACGGCGGTGCCGTGGGCGAAGCGCTGGACGCGCTGGGCGGCATCACGCGCCGACGCTTCCGGCTGGCCACGGTGACCGTCGACCACCAGCGCGCCGGCAAGGTGCAGAACGACCTGCGGTCCACCGGGCGCGAGGTCCGTGAGGTGCGCTACGCGGAGGCCGTCACCATCGAGATCGGCCTGCCCGACGCCGACGTGGACGCCTTCCGCGCCTGGCTCGCCGACACCACCGCGGGCACGGCCGGATTCGAACTCGGGGGCGAGGCCTACGGGGACACGTGAGCGGGATCTCACCCGTTTCGCGGGGCACACGCACGGAGTACCGACGTCGCGAGGGCACGCGCGCGCGACGTCGCCGAGTTCGAGAGGGCACACGCGCGGGCTGCCGGTGTCAGGGGCACGCGCGTGTGGAGGGCGGATGCAGGCGGTGTACGCGGGTCGGTTCGCCGGTAGCCGCCCGTGATGTCCGACCCGCCTGTTAGGTTCGGGGATCATGAGGCTGCTGCACACTTCCGACTGGCATCTCGGTCGGGCGTTCCACCGGGTGAACATGCTCGGCGCGCAGGCCGAGTTCATCGGTCATCTGGTCGCGACCGTGCGGGAACGCGACGTGGACGCGGTGGTCGTGGCGGGGGACGTGTACGACCGTGCGGTGCCCGCGCTGGCGGCGGTCGAGCTCTTCGACGACGCCCTGCACCGACTCGCGGAGCTGGACGTGCCCACGGTGATGATCTCCGGGAACCACGACTCGGCGCGGCGGCTCGGCGTCGGCGCGGGCCTCATCGGCCGGGCGGGCATCCATCTGCGGACGGCCGCCTCGGCGGCCGGCACCCCGGTGGTCCTGGCCGACACGCACGGAGACATCGCCTTCTACGGGCTGCCGTATCTCGAACCCGCCCTGGTGAAGGACGAGTTCGGGGTGGAGAAGGCGAGCCACGAGGCGGTGCTCGGCGCCGCCATGGACCGGGTCCGGACCGACCTGTCCACCCGCCCGGCGGGCACCCGTTCCGTCGTCCTGGCCCATGCCTTCGTCACCGGCGGCGCGCCCAGCGACAGCGAGCGGGACATCTCCGTCGGAGGGGTCTCCTCCGTGCCCGCCGGTGTCTTCGACGGCGTCGACTACGTGGCCCTGGGCCATCTGCACGGCAGCCAGACCCTCACCGACCGCGTCCGCTACTCCGGCTCCCCGCTGCCGTACTCCTTCTCCGAGACCGACCACCGCAAGAGCATGTGGCTGGTGGACCTCGGCGCCGACGGCTCGGTCGACGCCGAACGGATCGACTGCCCCGTGCCGCGCCCGCTCGCCCGGATCCGCGGGCGGATGGACGATCTGCTCGCCGACCCGGGGCTCGCCCGGCACGAGGAGGCGTGGGTCGAGGCCACCCTCACCGACCCGGTCCGGCCCGCCGAACCCATGGCCCGGCTGTGCGAGCGCTTCCCGCACACGCTCAGCCTCGTCTTCGACCCCGAGCGCGCCCCGGGCGACCCGGACGTCTCCTACGCCCGGCGCCTCGCCGGACGCGACGACCAGCAGATCGCCGAGGACTTCGTGGCCCATGTCCGCGGTACGGGCCCCGACGAGCACGAACGGACCGTGCTCAGGGACGCGTTCGACGCCGTACGGGCCGACGAGACGGTCCGGGAGGTCGCCCGATGACCTCTGCCCACCGGCCGCGCCTGCCCGCAGCGGGAGGGTCCCGATGAGACTGCACCGGCTCGACATCACGGCCTTCGGGCCCTTCGGCGGCGCGCAGTCCGTCGACTTCGACGACCTCTCGGCCGCCGGGCTCTTCCTGCTGCACGGCCCGACCGGCGCCGGCAAGACCTCGGTCCTGGACGCCGTCTGCTATGCGCTGTACGGCTCGGTGCCGGGCGCCCGGCAGAGCGGCCAGGGCATGGCCCTGCGCAGCGACCACGCGGCACCCTCGACGCGTACCGAGGTCCGCCTCGAACTCACCGTCGCCGGACGCCGGCTGGAGATCACCCGGCAGCCACCCTGGGAGCGGCCCAAGAAGCGTGGGGCGGGCACCACGGTCGAGAAGGCGCAGAGCGGGCTGCGCGAGTACGACGCGGTCGCCGGCTCCTACAAGGACCTCAGCCGCTCCCACCAGGAGATCGGCGAGGAGATCACCCAGGCCCTGGGGATGAGCCGGGAGCAGTTCTGCCAGGTCGTGCTGTTGCCGCAGGGCGACTTCGCGCGCTTCCTGCGCGCCGACGCCGAGGCGCGGGGCAGGCTGCTCGGCCGTCTCTTCGACACCCATCACTTCGCCGCCGTCGAGAAGCGGCTCGCCGACCGGCGCCGGGCGACCGAGGCGCAGGTGCGCGAGGGCGACGCGGAACTGCTCGCCGACGCCCACCGGATGCAGCAGGCGGCGGGGGACGCCCCGGAACTGCCCGAGCCGGCGCCCGGTGACCCGGGGCTCGCCGACGCCGTGCTGGGCTGGGCCGCGGTCGTCCGCAGCACCGCCCGTGAACGGCTCACCATCGCCCACAGCGCGCGGGCGGCGGCCGAGTCGGCGCGGGCCGCCGCCGACCGAACCCTGGGCGACGTACGCGAAGTGGCGCGGCTGCAACGGCGGTTCGCGGAGGCGCGAGAGCGCGCCGAGCTGCTGGAGGAGCGGGCAGAGAGCCACCGGGAGGACCGGGCCCGGATGGAGCGGGGCCGCAAGGCGGAGGCCGTGGCTCCCGCGCTGGAGCTGCGGGACGAGGCCGAGACCGAGCACCGGAGCGCGAGCGCGGCCCAGTCACGCGCGCGCGCCGGACTGCCCCG
>NZ_LRTR01000518.1 GCF_001550375.1 Streptomyces europaeiscabiei
ACCGCCGCGCGCAAGGCCGCCGAGGAGCTGGGCGGGCTGGAGTCGGCCCGGCGGGCGGAACAGCGGCTGGCCGAACTGGTCGCCGAGCGTACGGAGCTGGACGGCGAGGAGCGGGCCGACGAGGACGTCCTCCAGGACGCCGAGGGCTGGCTGGCCGAGTGGGAGGCGACCCGTGCGGAGCTGCGGTCCCGCATCGAGTCCGCCCAGGAGGACGCCACCCGCGCCGAACAGCTCGCCGTGCAGCGGGATCCCGCCGAGAAACGGCTCGGGGCCGCCCGGCAGCGGGACCAGCTCGGGCGCGACACGGAGGACGCCCAGGCACGTGTGCTCCGGCTGGCCGAGCGGGCGGTCGAGGCGCGCGCCCACTGGCTGGACCTCAAGGAACAGCGGCTGTCGGGCATCGCGGCGGAACTCGCCGCCGAACTCGTCGAAGGGCGGCCGTGCGCCGTCTGCGGCGGTACGGAACACCCCGAGCCGGCCCGGAAGGTCGCCGGGCACGTGGACCGTGAGACGGAGGAGCGGGCGCTCGCCGCGTTCCAGCGGGCCGACGAGGAGCGTGCCGAGGCGGAACGGCGACTGGGAGTCGTACGGCAGGCGTACGCCGCCGCGAGCGCCGAGGCCGGTGACGCGCCGACGGAGCGACTCGCCGCGCTGGTCGAGGAGGTGGAGGAGCGGTACGCGCAGGCGCGGGCCGGCGCCTCCGGACTGCATCCCGCGCAGGAAGCCCTGCTGCACGCCGAACGGGAGCGCGACCGGCGGATCGCCGCCCAGCAGGAGGCGGCGGTGCGGGCCGGGTCCCGCAACACCCGGCGGGACGCGCTGGAGCGGGAACGGGCTGCCCTGGAAGGGGAGTTGGCCCAGGCCCGCGGTGACGCCGGGAGCGTGGCCGCGCGGGCCGCGCAGGTGGAGCGGCTGGCCGGGCTCCTCACCGA
>NZ_LRTR01000519.1 GCF_001550375.1 Streptomyces europaeiscabiei
GGGACGCCGCCGAGCGGCGCAGCGCCGAACTGGACCGGCTGTCCGCGCGGGCCGGCGCCTCCGTACGCCGGTTGGCACCGCTGCGGGAGGAGCACGACCGGGTCGCCCGGATGGCGGGGCTCGCGGCCGGCACGTCCGCCGACAACGAGCGCAGGATGCGTCTGGAGGCGTACGTCCTCGCCGCCCGCCTGGAACAGGTCGCCGCCGCCGCGACCGTACGGCTCCAGCGCATGTCCTCCGGCCGCTACACCCTCGTCCACTCCGACGACCGGGCCGGGCGAGGCCGTAGCGGGCTCGGGCTGCACGTCGTCGACGCCTGGACCGGTCGGGAGCGGGACACGGCCACGCTCTCCGGCGGCGAGACGTTCTTCGCCTCCCTGGCACTCGCCCTCGGTCTGGCCGACGTCGTCACCGGCGAGGCGGGCGGGGTACGTCTCGACACCCTCTTCATCGACGAGGGGTTCGGCAGCCTCGACGACCAGACCCTCGACGAGGTCCTCGACGTCCTCGACACGCTCCGGGAACGCGACCGCAGCGTCGGCATCGTCAGTCACGTCGCCGATCTGCGGCGGCGCGTCCACGCGCAGCTGGAGGTCGTGAAGGAGCGGACCGGGTCGGTCGTGCGGCAGCGAGGTCAGTGACCCAGGGGCCGTCGGGGGAGCGGTGAGGAGTAGACGACGCTCGTCGTGACCGACCCCAGCGTGCCGATCTTGCCCGACACCTCCTCCAGATGACGCATCGAACGGGCGGCGACCTTGATCACGAAGCAGTCGTCGCCCGTGACGTGATGCGCCTCCAGGATCTCGGGCGTGACGGCCACCAGGTCGTGGAACGGCTTGTAGTTCCCGTTGGGGTAGCGCAGGCGGACGAACGCGAGGATCGGCAGGCCCAGCCGTTCCGGGTCCACGACGGCCGCGTACCCCTGGATCACGCCGGCCTCCTCCAGCCGCCGTACCCGCTCGGTCACGGCGCTCGCCGACATCGACACGGCGCGGGCCAGCTCGGCGAAACTGGCCCGGCCCTCGCGCTGGAGGACCTCCAGGATGCGCCAGTCGGTGTTGTCGGGCAGGTACGGGGAATTCGCGGTCATGTCTGATGAATAGCAGGGGAATCCCCGGCCGATCAAGGTGTGGACCGTGGAACGCCCCTTCTGGAAGAAGGGGTACCGACCGTAGATTTCCGGTCGGGGAAACAAGGAGTTCCGCGAGGGAAAGGCCGGCTCATGAGTGTCACCGCGTCCACCGTCAACCCCGTCCTGGGGGTCGCCCCGGCGGCCCCCGCCGAGGCCGCCGCGTACTTCCGGGCCGGCCTCGTCTTCCACGCCGACGTGTCCGACGTGGCCGCCGCCCTCGCCGCCGACGGCGACCCCGGTTTCGTGGTCCTCGACTCCCGCTCCACCGAGTCCTGGGACCAGGGCCACATCCCGGGCGCGGTCCACCTGCCCACCGCGCTCATCCCCGAGCAGGCCGAGCAACTCCTCGACAGGTCCGTGCCGGTCGTCACCTACTGCTGGGGACCCGGCTGCAACGGCGCGACCCGTGCAGCCCTCGCCCTCGCCGAACTCGGCTTCCGGGTCAAGGAGATGCTCGGCGGCTTCGAGTACTGGGCGCGCGAGGGCTTCGCGTACGAGACCTGGGAGGGCGCGGCACGGCGCGGGGCGGACCCGCTGACCGCGCCGGTGGACGCCGACGACTGCGGTTGCTGACAACCTGTCAAGAAGCGTGCGGGGGCGACGAGTTCGGTCGCACCGACGCCGTGTAGCTTCTGGGCATGGCTGGATACGCGGAGACTGCGGTGGTTCCCGATGTGGTGCGGTGGGTGGAGTCGAGCGGCGGACCGCTCATAGCGCTGCCGGAAGCGGTGCTGCCGTTCTGGGCGGGCGCCGACGGCGACGAGACGTCGTCCGACTACGACCGGGCCTGTGACATCGACGGATACGTCGGCCTGCTGCCGGTCGGCGACACCCGCGCCCTGGTCCTCGGCCACGAACCCGCCTCCACCGCGTATCTGCCCGAGCACGGCACCTTCGTACGCTGGTACGCGGCCGACTCCGAGGCCGAACTCCTCGCGGACGTTCCGGCGGCGCTCGACGCGGCCGCCTGGGAGCCGGAGGTGCGGTGGCGGGTGCCGGGTCCGGCCGTCCTGTTCGACGCCGTCTGGCCCGGGGACGCCTTCCGGGACACGGATCATGTACGGGTGGAGTTGGCCCCCGGCCACTATGGGGTGCGCGCGGCCCGTGTCGTGACGGGGCCGGAGACATGGCTCGGCCTCGTCCAGGTGCGGTCTCTGACGGACTGAACCTGGGCTGACCGATCCGGGATCGGCCGATCCGGGCTGGGCCGATCCGGGCTGGCTGGACGGGGACGGGCCGAACCCGTGCGGCGGCCGGGCCCGGCCGCGGGTCGCGGTGGGCCCGGCCGGTCCGGATCACAGCTGGGACAGCTCGTCCACCAGGTCGTCCAGGCCCAGGGATCCCTGGGAGAGCGCGGCCATGTGCCAGGCCTTGGCGTCGAAGGCGTCGCCGTGGCGCCGCTTCGCGTTCTCACGGCCGAGGAGCCAGGCGCGTTCACCGAGCTTGTAGCCGATGGCCTGTCCCGGCATCGTCAGATAGCGCGTCAGCTCGCTCTCCACGAAGTCCGCGGGGCGGCTGCTGTGGGCCCCGAAGAACTCCTGGGCCAGTTCGACCGTCCAGCGCTCGCCCGGGTGGAAGGGGGAGTCCGCCGGGATCTCCAGCTCCAGATGCATGCCGATGTCGACGATGACCCGGGCCGCCCGCATCATCTGCGCGTCCAGATAGCCGAGCCGCTCCTCGGCGTCCTTGAGGAACCCCAGCTCGTCCATGAGCCGCTCCGCGTACAGCGCCCAGCCCTCGGCGTTGGCGCTCACCCCGCCGATCGTGGCCTGGTAGCGGGACAGGTCGTCCTTGACGTACACCCACTGCGCCAGCTGGAGGTGATGGCCGGGGACGCCCTCGTGGTACCAGGTCGAGACGAGGTCGTACACCGGGAAGCGGGTCGCCCCCATCGTCGGCAGCCAGGTGCGGCCCGGACGGGAGAAGTCCTCGGTCGGGGCCGAGTAGTACGGTGCCGCCGCGCCGCCGGGCGGGGCGATGCACGACTCGACCTTGCGGACCGGCTCGGCGAGGTCGAAGTGCGTGCCGTCCAGCGCCTCGATCGCCTCGTCCATCAGGGACTGCAGCCATGCGCGGACCTCGTCGACGCCCTCGATGTGCCGGCCGTGCTCGTCCAGGTGCGCGAGCGCCACCCACGGCGTTTCGGCGCCGGGCAGGATCTTCGCCGCCTCCTGCTTCATCTCGCCGAGCAGCCGGTGGAACTCGGTCCAGCCGTACGCGTACGCCTCGTCGAGGTCCAGATCCGAACCCGTGAAGTAGCGGACCAGCCTGCCGTAGCGCTCCCGGCCGACCGTGTTCGACGCGTCCTCGACGGCCGGGGCGTACACGTCCCGCATCCAGTCGCGCAGCTCCACCACGGCCCGGGTCGCGGCGCGGGCGGCCTCGTCGAGTTCGGCGCGCAGCGAGTCGGGGCCCGCGGCGGCGAAGTCCTCGAACCAGCCGCGCCCCGAACCGTCCGTGTCCGCCCACTCGGTGAGCTGGCCGACGAACGTCGAGGTCGGGCGCGGGCCCGCGTACAGCTTGCGCTCCAGGCCGAGCGCGAGGGACTCGCGGTAACCGGCGTACGCCGTCGGCACCGCGCGCAGCCGCTCCACGATCGCCGCCCAGTCCTCCTCGGTCTCGGCCGGCGTGATGGTGAAGACCTCGCGCACCTCGTGCGGCGGCGTGACCATGTTGCCGACCGCGCGCAGACCCTCGTCGGCCTCGTGCACGGCCAGCTCCGCCGTCAGCCGCTCGCGCAGCAGGCGTGCGCACCGGCGCTCGGCGTCACTGTCCGCGCCCGGCCGCCGCTCCGCCTCGTCGAGCCGCGCGAGCGTCGCCCGGATCAGCTCCGCACGAGCCTCCTGGCCCGCCGGTGAGGTGTCCGGCAACCTGCTGGAACTCTCCTTCACACCCAGGTACGTGCCGGTCACGGGGTCGAGGGCGATGAGATCGTCGACATACGCGTCGGCGACCGCACGGGGCAGGGGACTCTTCGTGTCAGACATGCCGACAATCTTGGTACGGCGCGGGAGCGGCGTCAGCCGCTTAACGGGCACTTGAGCCTTACGTCGGCCGGATTCCGCTCACGGCGTGATCCACCTCCGGGGGGTCGCAGGCGCAGCCCGGAGACTCAGGGCGTGGACCGTTCGACGTCCGGCGGGAGCAGTGGGCCACACTCCCACTGCTGGAAGATCAACCGGGTCTCCACCCGCGCCACCTCGCGCCGCGACGTGAACTCGTCGATGACCAGCCGCTGCAGATCCGCCATGTCCGCGACCGCGACATGCACGAGATAGTCGTCCGGCCCGGTGAGGTGGTAGACGGTCCGCGACTCCGCAAGCGCCCGGATCCGCTCCACGAACGGCCCCACCAACTCCCGCCGATGCGGCCTGACCTGCACCGACAACAGTGCTTCAAGGCCACGCCCCAGCTTGGCCGGATCCAGCCGCAGTTGATGACCGAGGATCACGCCCGCGCGGCGCAGCCTCGTCACCCGGTCCAGACAGGTCGACGGCGCGACCCCGACCTGCGCGGCGAGATCCCGGTACGTCGTCCGGGCGTCGTTCTGCAAAAGCCGCAGGAGGTGGAGATCCACCGGGTCCAGTACGACGGATTCGGCCATTGTTCGAACGTAACACGGCGCCCGACCCCCAGGGCCCGGCCGATGTTCACTCTGATCTCCATGAACTCAGCGAGCACGCACGCGTACGACCACGCACGCACCACGCCGAGAGCGCTGGCCACCGAGGCCGTGCACGCCGGCCGCGACGACCTCGCGCGCCTGGGCCTGCACGCCCCGCCGATCGACCTGTCGACCACCTACCCCTCGTACGACAGCCGCGGCGAGGCCGCCCGCATCGACGCCTTCGCCGCGGACGGCGCCGAGCCGGAGGGCCCGCCGGTCTACGGACGGCTCGGCAACCCGACCGTCGCCCGCTTCGAGACCGCCCTCGCCCGCCTCGAAGGCACCGAGAGCTCGGTCGCCTTCGCCAGCGGCATGGCCGCACTGACCGCCGTGCTCCTGGTCCGCGCCTCGATGGGCCTGCGCCACGTCGTCGCCGTACGACCCCTGTACGGCTGCAGCGACCATCTCCTCACCGCCGGGCTGCTCGGCACCGAGGTCACCTGGGTCGACCCGGCCGGCGTCGCGGATGCGCTGCGCCCCGACACGGGCCTGGTCCTGGTCGAGTCGCCGGCCAATCCGACCCTCGCCGAACTCGACCTTCGGGCCCTCGCCCACGCCTGCGGCTCGGTCCCGCTGCTCGCGGACAACACCTTCGCCACGCCCGTCCTGCAACGCCCGGTCGAGCAGGGCGCCCGGCTCGTCCTGCACAGCGCCACCAAGTACCTCGGCGGCCATGGTGACGTGATGGCCGGCGTCGTGGCCTGCGACGAGGAGTTCGCCGGGCGGCTGCGCCAGGTCCGCTTCGCCACCGGCGGCGTCCTCCACCCCCTTGCCGGCTACCTCCTGCTGCGCGGCCTGTCGACCCTCCCGGTACGCGTCCGAGCGGCCTCCACGACCGCCGCGGAACTCGTCCGCCGCCTCGCCGCCGACCCGCGCGTCGCCCGCGTCCACTACCCGCGCATCGGCGGTGCCATGATCGCCTTCGAGTTCCACGGCGACCCGCACGAGGTCATCGCCGCCGTCCGCCTGATCACCCCGGCCGTCAGCCTCGGCAGCGTCGACACCCTCATCCAGCACCCGGCCTCGATCAGCCACCGCATCGTGGAGGAGGGTGACCGCCGGGGCGCCGGCGTGAGCGACCGGCTGCTGCGGATGTCGGTGGGGCTGGAGGACGTGGAGGACCTGTGGGCGGACCTGGACGGGGCGTTGGGGAACGGGGCCGACGGGGCAACGGGGGAGCGGGCCACTGAGGAGAGGGCTGTGCTGTCCACCGGGCGGGCCTGAGGCACGGGTCCCGATCCAGGTCGCTCGGCACTGATTCGAGTCTCGGGCGGGTGGGGCGCCGGTGACAGGGCCCGCAACCGCGCCCCTTCAGGGGCGGGGGGAACTGCGCGACCAGTCCCCGCACGCCCGCACCCCACCACGGCCCGAACGCTCTGCACGGGTTACTCGGTCATGCCGACCGGCCGTTCACCGGGCCGCGCCGCACGCGAGGCGACCCGCACCTCATCCAGCCGCGCGGTGATGACCAGCGTCCCTTCCTCGATCTGATAGTCGAGCGGCAGCTCCAGCCCCCGCATCGCCGCGACCATCCCGGTGTTGGCCGACTGCGTCACCACGTACACGTTCTCGCAGCCCGTCCCGGCCGCCATGTCCACCAGCCTGCGCAGCAGCTCACCGCCGATCCCGCGCCGCTGCCAGTCGTCCTCGACGAGCAGCGCGATCTCCGTCTCGTCGCCGTCCCACAGCAGATGACCGAGGCCGACCAGGCGCCCCGAGGCGGTCTGCGCGGCGAGCGTCCGTCCGAAACGGGGACTGAGCAGATGCCTGAGATACCGGTCGGCGTCGCCCACCGGTCCGTGGTACCGCATGCTCAGCGTGCGCGCGGAGCACCGCTCGTGCATCGCCTTGGCCGCCCTCAGGTCCCCGACGTCGGCGCGCCGCACCATGATGTCGTTGCCCTCGGGCAGCGTCAGTACGTCCTGGCTGCGCGGGATCCGCGGTCCCAGCCGCGCGTCCAGTTCCACCAGGGCGCGCGCCCGGGCGAACTCCGTCGGCGTGAACGGCAGATACGGCCGCTCCACCGTGATCACCCCGCCCTCCGGCGCCCGCAGTCGCATCACCGTGTCCTCCAGGGCCCCTTCGGCCGGGGCGCTCTCCTGGGCCCGGCCCGAGCCGGGAGCGGTGGCGGGCAGCGAGCGGATGGTGCAACGGCCCAGCAACTGCCGCAGCGCGAGCGGGAGTTCGGCCGCGTCCAGTGCCGTACGCGTGGCCAGGCCGAGGATCCGGGTCGGCGCGTCCACCAGGTCATGGGCGTCACCGCGCTCGATCCAGGTCCCGGTGCCGCCCGCCTCCGACACGGCCCGGCCGATCTCGGTGGCCGACAGCGCCTCGGGTGCCCGGAGCAGGAAGTCGTCCACCGTGCCCTCGGCCAGCGGATGCGTCTGCAGGCTCAGGATGTCCACCCTGCGCTCCGCCAGCGCCGTGCACAGCACGGCCAGCGAGCCCGGTTCGTCCTTGACCGTCGTCCTCATCCGCCACATCAGGGCCGCACCGGTGACCACCGGGGCCACCGCCTCGGACGGCCCGGCCTGCCGCCCTTCGGAGAGCGGCGGCCGGGCGCCGGTATCCCTCGTCGGCGGCGCGTGACCGTGGCGCCGTTCCCACCAGCTGCGGAACCCGGCCGTGGCCGACAGCAGGCGGTGGTGCATCGGGCGGCTGTTCCGCGCCCGCGTCGCATCAGACATGTCTGGAGTCATGTGGCCACTGTGAACGAATCGTGTTGCGTGATCACGAACGCTTTGTGACTGACCGGTAAAAGCATCGTTCCGCACCTTTTGTTGCTTTTTGTATGACTGATGCTGTCGGAACCGACGCCAACGGTGACCGTAGAGGTCAGACGGCCGCAGCCCCCTCCAGTCCCTCCAGCGCCGCACGCAGCCGACGGGCCTGGGCCACCAGCCGGGACGAGCCCCGACGCTCCGCCGCCTCCGCGAGATACGGCAGCTCCCCGCGTGCCCCGGATCGCTCCGCGCATTCGGCGGCGACGGCGACCAGCTCCCCGAGGCCACGCGCCGGGGTCCTTGCCGCTCCCGCGCCCGCGAGTTCGGCGAGCAGCGGCGGCAGTACCTCCCGCAGCACCGACCAGGCGGTGCCGTACGCCCCGGTCGCCGCGGCCGTCCGCATCGCCTCGGCGAGCCGTGATGGCTTCACGCTCCCGAGCACCGCCAGTCTCCCCAGGTCGGCACCCAGCCGCTCCGCGTCCAACCGCCCCCGCGCCGCCAGCACCAGCAGGGCGTCCACGGCGGCGAGCCGGTCCTCCGGGCGCCGCGCGCCCAGCCCGTACGCGACGCAGAGAAACACGGCCGGGCCCGCTTCGCCCTCCGCCTCGGCAAGCGCCGGCAGGAACGAGAACCCGGCCCGCGTACCGTCGTCGACGACGCTCATCGAGAGATCCCGCAGGACGCGCCCCGCCACGAGCTCCGGACGGTTCGGCACCATCGCCAGCCAGTGCCGCCAGTTCGTGTCGTTCCAGTGCGGGCAGTACGAGCGCTCCGCGTACGCGGTCAACGGGCGACCCAGCCGACGGAACTCCGGCGGGAACGACTCGCTCCGCATCTCCGGCAGTTCACCGAACTCCACCAGCATCCGGGGCCCGGCGGTCCGGCTCCGCTCGACGGGCTGGGACGGTACGTCGGTGAGCAGCCACTCGGCCAGCCGCTCGCCTTCTCTCGTGCCCAGCTCCCGAGCCGCCGCGGCGGCGGACACGAGCGCGGCCGTGTCGTCGCGGCGCACGCGGAGCCGGGCCTGGGCGAAGTCCGCCTCGCCCGGACGGGTACCCGACTGCCGGTAGCTGTCCAGCCGCGCCACCAGTTCCGCCGGTTCCAGCGCACCGGTGCTCCAGGTGGGTGTCGACAGCAGGAACGGCAGCGGGTCGGTGCGGATCCGGTACGAGATCTCCCGCAGCCGGGCGTCGAACGCCCAGAGCAGACCGTCGTGCACACAGCCGGACGACGCGCCCGCCGCGTGACGCACCGGACGCAGCGTCTCGGTGCCCACCCGCTCGAAGAGTGTGGCGATGACGAGTGCCAGGCCGTGCGGTGCGTTGCGGAAGTGCTGGTCGAGGGACGCCGCTCCCGTCCCGTCCCACCAATCGCGCGCCGTCGTCGTCCCGAGCGCCTCCACCAGCGCCTGCCGGTCGCGGTGCGCATGCCGTACGAGCCCGTCCAGTATCCGCTCGAACACGGCGCCCTCGTCGCGTGCGGCCAGCAGGGCGCCGACCTCCTCGGTGAGTTCGGCCAGTGTGTCCGGCGCAGGAGCGAGCCGCGTCGGCAGGGGCACCGGCGGCAGCAGCTCCTCGTACACCTCGGGAGCGGACTCCGCGACCGCGGCACCGAGGAGCTGCTGGGCCCGGGAGCGCAGGCCGGGGCTCAACCGTGACGCGGCGTCGGCGATCTCGCGCCGCACGCCGATCTCGCCGTCGCCGTCGCCGTCGCCGTCGCCGTCGCCGTCCCCGGCGTTGGCGTCGGGGTCGGAGCCGAGGCCGCCGACGTCGAGGTCGCCGAGGTGCCGCTCCACCAGCCTCAGCGCCCTCTCCTGCACATCCGTGTCCTCGTGGCCGAAGGCCTGGGCCACCACGGGCAGCAGCTCGGCCGCGGTGGACGGATCCTGCTTGAGCACCTTGCCCAGCAGTACGAGCTGGGCCCGGACGAGCTTCTTCTCGGTCCGGAAGAGCACCGCGCCGGACAGCTCGGCGAGTCGGTGCGACCCCAGCTCGCCGTCCAGGGCGAAGCCCGCGAGGACGGACCGGGCGTGTGCGGCCACCGTGGAGGACGCGTCGGAGCACAGGGCCGTCCAGTCCGCGATCCGCTCGCGCTGCTCGTCCCGGGTGAGGTCGAGCGCGGTCAACAGGCCCAGGAAGACCTTGTTGTCCGCAGCGGAGCCGCCGCCGCGCAGCAGCCGGGCCAGGCAGCCGTCGACCATGACCTTGCGGTCCAGGAGACCCGCCCGCGTCAGCTGGGTCAGGGCGTACGTCCAGTTGTTCGGGCCGTCGCCGTACCGCCAGTCGCTGCGGGCGCCGATCTCCTCGATCTCGAACAGCGCGGCGACGAGCTCCCCGAGATGCGGGTCCTTCCGCAGGTTCCCGATGACCGTGCCCGCACTCCGGAGCGCGTCGATGTGGTTCATCCAGCCGCGCACATAGGCCTCGGACGTGGGCACCGGGCAGCCCGAGAGCCGGACGAGGCCGGCCATCAGCTCGTAGGGGACGTCGGCGGAGAGCGGGCGCTCGGCCAACCGGTGCACGAGGTCGGCGAGCCAGGTGGGATCGCGGTCGCCGAGCACGTCGATCAGGACCGGCGGCGGTGCCTGCCGCCAGCGCAGATCGGATCCGGTGAGCCAGGTCGCCACGGCGGCGGCACCGGTCTGGCACGCGGCGCCGGCCGCGTGCAGCGCGGGATACGCCCGCTGGGCCGGGAACTGCCAGTCCTCCGCCCGCAGCTCCTTGCGCAACTGCCTCAGCTCCGGCATGCACGCGCGCCGTTCGGCATCCGTCATACCGTCCACCAGCGCGACCAGGTCACTCAGGTTCCCCGACCGCACCGCCCTGATCAATGACTCCGCACTCATCGTGCACCCCCGTCGATCCGTGCCCCGCCGACCGGTCCGGCGTCGGCCCGTGGTCCCTCCGGCTTCGTCTCGGCAGAGGCTCCAGCCGAGGCAGGCCATCCGGTCGGTGTCCCGACCCGTTCGGCGTGGATCTCTCCCCCGCCCGGCTCCGCCGTGGCGCCCCGGCGGACCATGCGCACCGCCAGCGCGTGTTTGCAGGGGCCGCGGCCGCCCCGGTACTTCGCCCACCAGAGGCAGGAGCAGCTCAGGGTGCCCGCGCCGTCCCGTACCCGATGGACGTGGCCGTCCTCGGCGGTGACCGTGCCGAGGCCACCGTCCAGGGCGACCGCCCCGGCGGCCACCAGGGCGCGGGCCGAGCGCAGGCGGGGGTTGTGGCGCTCGACGCGGTCGGCGTCGTAGGGGAGTTCGCGGTGGAAGTACGCGGCCTCCGCCGTGTCGTAGCCGACGCGGCCCGAGGTGCCCAGCCGGGTCAGCGCCGCCCGCACCCTGTCGACCGGCAGACCGGAGGCGGCGGCGAGGTCCCCGACGTCGATGCGCGGCTCCCAGGCGAGCAGGACCGCGATCAGCTCCGCGTCCTCGGCGGCCCCGTCGGTGACCAGGGCCTCCAGCACACCGCCCTCGCCGGAGAAGCCCCGCCCGGCCTCCGGGGACAGCGTGAGGGTGAGCCGCATACCGGGGAGCACGACCTCCCAGGCACTGGCCAGGGCGGCGTCACCGGCGGCCGGTGGGCCGTAGAGGCGCAGGGCCGTGGCATGGCGCAGGACGCGCTGCAGGGCGACCAGCCGCTCCGGGCCCGGCAGACACACCGCGCCCGGCACGGGCCGGGTGG
>NZ_LRTR01000052.1 GCF_001550375.1 Streptomyces europaeiscabiei
CCCGGCTCCGGCCACCGGCCGGCTCCGTCGCTCCGTGCGCCACGACCGTCCGCGGCCCCGCCACGGACACCGGCTCGACGCAACTTCCGCCCGAGACGCCCCCCGTCGAGGCCGTGGGGCCGGTCGGCGTGGCCGAGTCGGCAGCGGCCTCCGAGGCAGTGACCGACACCGAGGCCGCACCGAGGACGGGTGTGGATGAGTCGGCGCCCGCGTCCGAGGCGGCCGCCTCGGACGCGGTACGGCCGTCCGCCGGGGCCGCGGACATCGCCGCCGAGCCCCTTTCAAAACCGTCGTCCGGGGCCGCCCCGCGCAGGTCCGTGCCCGGTACCGCCGCGGTGACCGGCAGTTCGGGCACGCCCGTGCCGGGCGCGAGCGCGCGCATCCTCGCCGGCGCCCCGGACGTGCTCGCCCTCACGCGGGCCCGGACTCCGCGCGGGCGCAGGCGTATACGGTCCTCCGTCGCCGGCGGGTGGGCCTCGACCGTCTCCTCCACCGGCGCTGTCATGAGACTCCGCCCGTCGGCCGGGGCAGGGCCAGGAGGTCGCTGTGGTGGACGACGACGCGGAGTTCGCCGGCCGCGTTGTCCCGGAGGCGGTCGCGGAGGTAGGCGTCGGCGCGCTCGGTGAGTTCGGGGCGCTGTTCGCAGGCGGCGCCGACCCAGCCGCGCAGCCACTCCTCGGTGAGGGCGGTGTGCCGCGGGTCGAGCTGCCAGGGGCTCGGGTGGACCCGGACCGTGGCGCCCTGCTGGGCGAAGGCCTCGCAGGCCGTGGTGATCGCGTCCGGACCGAGCAGGTCGCTCGCGCGCTGGTGGGCGTTGAACGCCTCGGCGATCTCGGTGTCCATGGGGTGGGCGGGGACGACGTCCACGCGGCCCACGACCGACAGGGTCAGCAGGGCGGGGACCCCGGCGCCCGCGCAGGCCGCGGCGAGCGCCTCGATCTCCTCGCGGGTGAGGACGTCGAGCAGTGCGGACGCGGTGACCAGCGAGGCGCCGTCCAGGTCGTCCGCCGTCAGCCGCCCGATGTCGCCGCGGCGCGTGGTGACCGTGACGGGGCTGCCGTCGGC
>NZ_LRTR01000520.1 GCF_001550375.1 Streptomyces europaeiscabiei
CGGCGGGCACGACCCACTGGGCGCCCCGTGAGGCCCCGCGCGCGCCCCCACGTGGCAGTGACCGCAGGAACCGCACGGCCTCGGCGGCGGGCAGCTCGGCCCGCAGGTCGAACCCGGCCGCGATCACCTGGGCCTCGGCGAAACCGCGCAGCCAGCGGTCCGGCAGCGGCACTTTCTTCTCCACCACCGGACCGTCCAGTGTGGTCACCGCCAACTCCTGCGGACCGACCCGCAGATGGAGCGGATCGTCCCCGCCGACCCGGGACAGCGCCTCCCGCAACGGGTTGTTGACGTCGACATTGGTCGTGCCGTGCCCGACCTCGCCGCCGTCGAGGCCCGGCTCCAGCACGTCCAGGCGGGCGTAGACCCCGCCGCAGCCCGAGAACGACTCGAACCGCAGCCGGTCCCCGTTGCCCGTCACCACCGGATCCAGCGAGGCCCGCGACTGCTGCTGGTAGTACCGTGCCGCGGCCACGTCGGCCACCGCCAGCAGCCCCG
Source organism: Streptomyces europaeiscabiei (assembly GCF_001550375.1). GTDB lineage: Bacteria > Actinomycetota > Actinomycetes > Streptomycetales > Streptomycetaceae > Streptomyces > Streptomyces europaeiscabiei. The sequence goes on from NZ_LRTR01000520.1 coordinate 499, forward strand.
CGGCGGCCACCTGAGGAGAGGTCAGGAAGCCCGTGAAGAACCGCGGATGGTCCTCGACCCCCGTCGGGGTCGCACCCCGCGAGGTCTCGAGACCCAGCCGGTGTCCGCCCGCCACGGACTCCAGCACGGAGGGTCGGGTGTAGGCCACGGCCTGGAAGGATCGCGTCATGGGAAGACCGTAGGAGCGACCACTGACAACCGACCCTGACCTGCGAAAAAGCGACCGTGAGGCGAGGGCCGACGGGCTGTCGATACGGCCGATCGGCGGGCGGCGGGACTGCGGCGGGCGTTGATCGGCGGGACGGCGGCGGGCGGCGATCGGCTCACGCCCTACGCGTCACTGACCGACGAGACCCGGCTGCAGCACCTTCGTGTACAGCACGGTCCCGTCCTGCTCCCGCAGCCGTACCGTCAACTCCCCGCTGTGGCCGTCGATGTCGACCTCGCCGAAGAACTGGTAGCCGCCCGCCGGTGACACGTTCGCCGTGGTCGGTGCCTTCACGAACACCCGCTCGGGGCCGAAGGTGTTGTCCAGCGCGTTCGCCGGGAAGGCACCGGCGTTGAGCGGGCCGGAGACGAACTCCCAGAACGGCTCGAAGTCGGTGAAGGCGGCCCGCGACGGCTGGTAGTGCTGCGCAGAGGTGTAGTGCACATCGGCCGTCAGCCACACCGTGCCGGTGATCTTCCGGTGCTTGACGAACCGCAGCAGCTCGGCGATCTGCAGCTCCCGCCCGAGCGGCGCGCCCGGGTCGCCCTGCGCCACGGCCTCGATGTTCGGCTTACCGTCCCCCGTGTCCGGCACGACCAGACCGAGCGGCATGTCGGAGGCGATCACCTTCCACACCGCGCGAGACCGCGCCAGCTCCCGCTTGAGCCACCGCAGCTGCTCGGCGCCGAGAATACCCACCGGGTCGGTGGTCCGGGTGCCGGGCGAGTTGGCGTTGCGGTACGTCCGCATGTCCAGCACGAACACGTCCAGCAGGGGGCCGTGGCGCAGCACACGGTGCACCCGGCCCTCCCGGGCGCCCGGCCGCAGTGTGGAGATCGGGAAGTACTCGCTGAACGCCCGCCGCGCCCGTGCCGCCAGCACGTCCACGCTCTTCTCGGTGTACCGGGCGTCGGTGAGGATCTCGCCCGGGTACCAGTTGTTGGTGACCTCGTGGTCGTCCCACTGCACGATCGCCGGGACCTGGGCGTTGAACCGCTTCAGGTTCTCGTCCAGCAGGTTGTAGCGGAAGTTGCCCCGGAACTCGGCGAGCGTCTCCGCGACCTTGGACTTCTCCTCGGTGGTGACATTGCGCCAGGTACTGCCGTCGGGGAGCGCCGCCGTCGCCGCGATCGGGCCGTCGGCGTAGATCGTGTCACCGCTGAACAGGAAGAAGTCCGGGTCCAGCGCGCCCATCGCGTCGAAGATGCGGTAGCCGCCGCGATCGGGGTTGATCCCCCAGCCCTGCCCGGCCAGGTCGCCCGACCAGACGAACCGCGCCCCGGAGCGTCGTTTCGGCGACGTCGTACGGAACGTGCCGGTGACCGGCTCGCCGGTGCGGCGCGGGTCGTCCGGGTCGGCGAGCAGTACCCGGTAGTGGATCTGCTCGCCCGACGGCAGACCGCGCAGCCGCGTCGTACCGGTGAAGTCCGTGCCGGCGCCGAGCAGCGGGCCGTGCCATCTGCGCGGGTTGCGGAACGACTCGGTGGCGGACGTCTCGACGATCATCCGCGCCGGACGGTCCGACCGCACCCACACCAGCCCGGAGTGCGCGCTCACGTCCCCGGCCTGCACACCCCAGCCGGCGTTGGGCCGCCCCGACAGGGCGAGCGCCGGCACCGAACCGAGCGCGACGGAACCGGGCAGCGCCAGTGCCGCCGACGCGGCGAGCGAGCCGCGCAGCACGCTGCGGCGACCGGGCAGGGAACTCGGCGGACGGTGTGACATGAATGCGCCTCCAGTGACGGATCCGGCCAATGTGCACAGCCACAACTACTGGTGCGCCGCAGCGCACACGGAAACGACAAGTGAACAACTGACCGGGTGCCGGAGGAAGCACCGACGCCGCGTGAGATCTCGGCAGGGCGTGCGCGTTGTCGGGCGCGGGTGGGTGGGGGCGTCCCGCGCAGTTCCCCGCGCCCCGTTCTCAGGGTCGCGGGGAACTGCGCGACGGGGTCCGGGGCGGGGCCCCGAGTCTGTGACGGGGGCCGAAGGGGCGCGCAGCCCCTGGGGATGGGACGGGTAGGGGCGGCGGGGGCGAGAAGCCCCTGGGTCAGCCGACCGCCGACGCCAGCACCCCCACCCCCTCCCGTATCCGGACCGGAGACAGATGCGCGTACCCCAGAACCAACCGCACCCCCTCGTCCGGCACCCGCCCGTACTGAGCCAGCCCCCGCACCGCGACGCCCGCAGCCGCCGCCCGCTCCAGGAACCGGTCGAGCGGCCCGTACCGATCGGGCAGCGAGACGATGACATGCAGCCCCGCCGCGATCCCGGACACATCCGCCCCGGGAAAGTGTTCGGCGAGTGCGGACACCAGCGCGTCACGCCGCTCCCGATACGCCCGCTGACACCGCCGCAACTGCCGGTCGTAGTCACCCCGCTCCACGAACCGGGCGAAGAGTGCCTGGTCGATGACGGGATGCCCGAGATCCATGGTCCGTTTGCGCTCGACGACCTCCTCCGCCAGCGACGCCGGTACGAGGAGCCAGCCGAGCCGCAACCCGGGCGCGAGGGACTTGCTGACGGACCCGGTGTACGCGACCCGCTCTGGGTCGAGTCCCTGCAGGGCGCCCACGGGCGCGCGGTCGTAGCGGAAGTCCCCGTCGTAGTCGTCCTCCACGATCAGCCCGTCCACCGCCCGCGCCCAGTCGAGCAGTTCGGCCCGCCGCCGCGCGGAGTACGCGATCCCCGACGGGAACTGATGCGCCGGCGTCGTCACCACCGCCCGCACCCCCGACTCCCGCAGCGGCCCGAGGGCGGGCCCCTCCCCGTCCAACGGCAGCGGTACGGTGCCCAGCCCGGCGGCGGCGTACAGCGTCCCGTGCTCGGGGCTGCCCGGGTCCTCGACGCCGACGACGCCCATCCCGCGCGCGTGGAGCACGAATCCGAGCAGGGTCGCGGCCTGGGCCACCCCGGAGACGACGACGATCCGCTCCGGGTCGGCGACCACGCCCCGGCGGCGTACGAGCAGTTCGGCGAGCGCGGTACGCAGCCTGGGCAGTCCGCGCGGATCGGGGTAGCCCAGCGCCTGGTGGGGCAGTTCCGCGAGCACCCCGCGCTGGGCCGCCGCCCACGCGGCACGCGGGAACAGCGACAGGTCAGGTGTCCCGGGCACGAAGTCGGCGCGGGAACCGGGGGAACGCGGAGCGAGATCACGCGCGCGTGGCGGGGCGGCCCGCACGGCGGCGCCCACCCAGGTCCCGGCACCCCGGCCGCTGCGCAGATACCCCTCCGCGACCAACTGCTCGTACGCCTCCGTCACCAGCCCGCGCGACACCCCGAGATCGGCGGCCAGCTCCCGGCTCGACGGCAGCCGCGTGCCCCGCGTGAGCCGCCCCGACCGGATCGCCTCCCGCAGCGCCGCCTGCAACGTACGCCCACGCGCGCGTGCGGGCGCGCCGGCGACCGGCAGCAGCAACTCCCAGGCGGCGGCCCAGGCGACGGACCCCGAGGGATCACCGTCCCGCGCATTGGTCCCCGATGACGTCATGGAAGTGGACCTTAAACCGGGCCGCCCGCCTCCCTAGCGTCACGACCATGAAAGCCACGAGCGCGCGACCCGCCGCCACGAAGGCCGCCGCCACGACCACCACGGCGCCGAACGCCACCAGCCTCCGCGGGGCCCTCCTCACCGCCCTCGCCTGCGTCCTCGTCGGCGGCTCCTTCACCGCCAACAGCGTCCTGGGCGACTACCCGTACGCGGGTGGCCAGTTCCTCCGCTACGGCCTCGCCTGCCTCCTCCTGCTTCCGCTGCTCGGCCGGGGCGGCACGGCACCCCTGCGTCGTCTCACCGCACGCCAGTGGGCGCGGCTGGGGCTGCTCGCGGCGGTCGGCATGGTCGGCTTCAACATCGCCGTGCTCGCCGCCGAACGCACGGCGGAACCGGCGGTGCCAGGGGTCTTCGTGGGCTGCGCCCCGGTGGTCGTGGCCGTCCTCGTACCGTCGCTGGCGGGACGACGTCCCCAACGACCGGTCCTCTACGGGGCGTCGCTGGTCGCGGCCGGCGCGTTCACCGTCCAGGGATGGGGCCGTACGGACGGCCTGGGCATCGCCTTCTCGGTGTGCGCGCTGGCGGGCGAGGTCGGCTTCGCGGTGCTGGCGGTGCCGGTGCTGCGGCCGCTCGGACCGAGGCTGCTGTCGGCGACCGTGTGCGCGGTCGC
>NZ_LRTR01000521.1 GCF_001550375.1 Streptomyces europaeiscabiei
TCGGCTGCCGTCGGCGTGCTCGCCGACGGCGGCGCATGGCTGCGCCGCCCGGACGGCACGCAGACCGCCGCGCTGCTGTGGCAGGCGGCGGTCGTCACGGTCGTCGGGTTCGTGTGCTGGTACATGGGCATGCAGCGCATCGGCGCCGAGCGCGCCACGCTCTTCTCAGGTCTCATCCCGGTCGCCGCCGCCTGCACGGCACCCCTCGTCGGCACGGGTTCCTACGGTGTTGCGCAGGCCGTCGGCAGCGCGCTGGTGGGTGTCGGAGTGGCCCTGGGGTCGGGGGCGCTGACCCGCCGCAGGTCAGCGGCTCCCGTCGAGGATGACGCGCGCGACGAGGGCGGGGTCGTCGTTCATGGGGCAGTGGCCGCAGCCGGGCAGCCGCACCAGACGGGCGCCGGGGATGACCCGCTTGGCGCGGACGCCCTGCCGGCGTACGAGCAGCCAGTCCCGTGTGCCCCAGGCCACGGTGACCGGAAGCCCGGGGATGTCGTCGGTGAACAGGATGCTGCCGCCCGCCCGGAGGGTCTCGTCGAACCCGGTGGCCCCTGCCAGTGCGAGCGTCTCGGCGACCACGGCCTCGGGTGAACGGCGGCTCGGGCGGGCGTAGATGGTGCTCGTGAGGGCGGTGCGGCCGGCCGCCGAACGGGACAGCCGCTCGACCAGCGGCAGCGGCAGCCGCCGCGAGATGTGCCGCATGGTGAGCAGGACACCGAACGCGTAGCGTCGCTCGGCCTCGTTCCAGAACCCGGCCGGGGACAGGGCCGTGACGGAGCGTACGAGCTTCTCGCGGCCCAGCTCCAGGGCGAGCAGGCCGCCGAGGGAGTTGCCCGCCACATGGGGGCGGTCGAGCTCCAGGGCCTCGCAGAAGGCCCCGAAGACGGCGGTCGTCGTGGGCAGGTCGTAGCTGAGGCCGTCCGGCAGCGCGGGGGACTCGCCGAAACCGGGGAGGTCCACGGTGATGACCTCGCGTTCGGCCGCCAGGATGTGCGTCACCGGGTCCCAGGCCTGCCGGTGGTGGCCGATGCCGTGCAGCAGGAGCAGCGGCTCGCCGGTGCCCTCGCGCGTGTAGGAGACCGTCACGGGCCGCGGGCCGAGCGGGGAGGGGACCTGGAAGGAGACCGTGGCGGCGGACATGGTGCAGCTCCTCGTCTGGGAGGTGGGCGCGCCGAGGTACGACGTTCATAGACAGCTTGTCAGCAACTGCTACCGGCGGGTAGTCCTGGTGGGTAACAAGCCCGCGCTTGCCGGGAATCGCCTGGACAGGGTCGCGTCCCTCGGGATGGGATGGAACGGTGACCACCGACATCGAGACCGACGTCTTCGAAGAGCACCGCCCTGTCCTCATGGGAGTCGCGTACCGTATGCTCGGCCGGGTCGCCGACGCCGAGGACGTGGTCCAGGAGGCCTGGCTGCGCTGGTCCGGCGCCGACCGGTCCGACGTGCGCGAACCTCGCGGCTACCTGGTCCGTGTCACCACCCGGCTCGCCATCGACCGGCTGCGCCAGGTGCAGTCGCGCAACGAGGCGTATCCCGGTCCGTGGCTGCCCGAGCCGTACGTCACCGACTACGGGGCCACCGTCCCGGACACCGCGGAGCGGGCCGTCCTCGCCGACACCGTCTCGCTCGCCGTCCTCGTCGTCATGGAATCCCTCTCACCCCTGGAACGCGCGGTGTTCGTGCTCCGGGAGGCCTTCGGCTATCCGTACGCCGAGATCGCGGCCATGATCGACCGCGCCGAGCCCGCCGTCCGCCAGCTCGCCGGGCGCGCCCGCAGGCACGTCGACGAGCGGCGCCCGCGCTACGAGGTCGACCCGGCCGAACGCCGTGAGCTGACCGAGCGGTTCCTCGTCGCCGCAGCCGGCGGCGACCTGGACGGCCTGATGTCGCTGCTGGCCCCCGACGTCCGTCTCGTGGGCGACGGCGGAGGCCTGGGCAAGGCGCCGGTGCGCGTCCTCGAAACCGCCGACAAGGTGGGACGGTTCCTGCACGGCGCGGCCGGCAAGGGCGTCCAGGACGTCTCGTTCCGCTTCATGGAGATCAACGGCGGCTTCGCGGCGGTCCTGCTGACCGGGGGCATGGTCGACAGCGTGTTCCAACTCGATGTCGCCGACGGGCGTATCCAGTGCGTCTACATCGTGCGCAACCCGGAGAAGCTGCTCCGTCTGACGGTGGGCCAGTAGTCCGTTCTGACGGTGGACCAAGTTTGTTCGTGCCCGTTCCGGCCCCGTTCCTGTCCCTGGTCACTTCACGGCCGTGAAGTGCTCGATGAACGCTGTCGGGCGTCCGGTCCGCCGGGCGCCCGAGCGTTCGATGATTGGTCTTGACCAAGGGTGGGGGCGGGCCTATGGTCGCAAGAAAGTGCAACAACCTTTAATAAACAAGGGCACTAAAAACGTCGCCGGACCACGGCGAAGCAGCGGAGGACAGGGTGGGGACCCAGCAGCTGGAATCGGTGCCGGAACCGAAGTACTGGCATCTGAAGACCGTGCTCAGTGAGGCATTGGACTCCGAGTTCTCGGTGGGAGAGATCCTGCCCAACGAACGTGATCTCGCGGCCCGCTTCGGCGTGGCCCGAGCGACCCTCCGCCAAGCGCTGGAGCAGCTCGAACTGGAGGGCCGGCTGCAGCGCCGTCGCGGCGTCGGCACCACCGTGGCGCCCCCGCGCGTGGGCGTCGCCGTCGGCACCGAGCAACACGCGTGGCCGGGCACCGTCGGCGACGCCTGGCAGGCCGTGGACTGCACGTCCTCGGCACCGCCCGCCGCGGTCGCCGACATCCTGGAGAGCGTCCACGGCGAGCAGGTGCACATCGTGCGCCGCTCCCGTGTCTCGCACGGTCAGCCCGTCGCCGCCGAGCTGCTGTACATCCCGGCGGACTCGGTGCCCGCCCTCTCCGCCATAGACACGCCCTCCGGTGCCGCACGCGCGCGTGCCGTGCTGCGTGAGCTGCAGCGCCTGGAGCTGGAGGGGCAGGACCGGTCGGTGGAGCTGGGCTCCGCCCGCGCCGACGACGCCAAGGAACTCGACCGGCTGCCCGGCGCGCCCGTCCTCGTCGTCACCACCCGCTTCTACGCCGAGGGGCGCACGGCGGCCGTCTCCATGGCCACCTACCGCGCCGACACCTGCCGTCTGACCTTCGGTGACTCGGGCGGCGTCGAGATCCACCACGGCCCGGAGCGCCGCGCGTCCTGACGACGTCGGCAGCCCCTGCGAGCCGCATAACGCCGCGCCCCGGGCATCTGGGGCGCGGCGTTCCCGTGTCCGCAGGTCAGCTCGGCTTTCATGCCGGAGAACCGGCTCGGCGTCGCGCCGTCACCGTGCCCTCCACCGCGAACAGCTGTTCCTCGACATGGTCCAGGGCCAGCCGGAGCGCGCCCATGGCGACGGCCGCCTCGCCCAGCCGGGAGAGGGCGACCCGGGGCGGGCGCAGGCAGTAGCGGGCCAGCTCGTGCCGGAGGGGGTCGAGTACGTCGTCGATGCCGGTCGCCCAGCCACCGACGACGACGAGTTCGGGGTCGAGGGTGAGGACCAGGGCCGTCACGTCGTGGACGAGCCGTTGTATGAAGCGGTCGACGGCCTCACGGGCCCGCTCGTCGCCCTCGCGCGCGTGCTTGAAGACCTCGGCGACGGCCTGCTCGTCGAGCGGGTGCAGGGGCTCGCCCGTGGTCGACAGCAGTGCCTCCGGGGTGGCCTCCCGGCCCAGCAGGTGCAGCGCGCCGATCTCCCCGGCCGCGCCGCCGTACCCCCGGTGCAGCCGTCCGCCGATCAGCGAACCGGCGCCCGGGCTCAGCCCGGCCAGCACGAACACCACGTCGTCGGACTCGGCGGCGGCGCCCTTCCAGTGCTCGGCGACCGCCGCCGCGTTGGCGTCGTTCTCGACCAGGACGGAGCACTTGAAGGAGCGGCTCAGCCGCTCGCCCAGGTTCAGGCCCGTCCACTCCGGCAGGGCCGCGCACAGGCTTACGGTGCCGTCGGCCTCGATGATGCCCGGACTGCCCACGCCGACCGCGCGCAGCGAAGCGCGCGGGACACCGGACCTGCGGAGCAGCTCGGCGACGATCGAGCGCAGCCGCTCCAGCCGGTCGTCCGCCGACGCCGACTCGGACACGTCCCTGGACAGCGAGCCCAGCACCCTCCCGTCGAGGTCTGCGAGCAGCGCGGTCACCTGGTGCGAACCCACGTCAAGACCCAGCAGATGGCCCGCCTCGGCCCGGAACCGGTAGTGCCGTGCCGGGCGTCCCTGCCGCCGGGCGGCGCCCTCCTCGGCGGCCCGCTCGACCACCAGTCCGGCTTCGACGAGCCCCTCGACGACGCCCTCGACCGTGGGCCGCGACAGCCCGGTGACCGTGGTGATCTCGGTGAGCGTCGCGTGGTCCGTGGCCCGCAGCGCGTGCAGCACCACGGCCGAGTTGATTCTTCGGAGCAGAGAAGGATCTCCGCCGGTCAGTCGCCCCAACGTCCGTCCTCCCAGCTCGCGCCCGTGTTTGCCGGATGGTACTCGCCGGGATGGGCCCGGGCGAGTGCCTGCCGCGCCCGACCTGCCGGCGGGGCGGCCCGGGCCCGC
>NZ_LRTR01000522.1 GCF_001550375.1 Streptomyces europaeiscabiei
CGGGCCCGCGTCCGGCCCCGGCTCAGCCGGGTGCCACGAACCCCGACTCGTACGCCGCGATCACCGCCTGCGTACGATCCCGCGCCCCGAGCTTCGCCAGTACGGCGCTGACGTGCGACTTCACCGTCTCGGTGCCGACGATCAGCCGGGCCGCGATCTCCGCGTTCGACAGGCCCCGGGCCATCAGCCGCAGCACCTCCGCCTCGCGCTCGGTCAGCGCTGCACGCTCCATGACCGCCCGCGCCGCCCGGTTGCCCACCCCGTCGCCGTACTCGGCGGCCAACTGCCGTACCGAGGCCGGGAACAGCAGCGACTCACCCTCGGCGACCAGCCGGACCGCGTGCACGATCTCGGCCGGCCGGGCCCGCTTCAGCAGGAAGCCGTCCGCGCCCGCGCGCAGCGCCTCGTACACGTACTCGTCGTTCTCGAAGGTCGTCACCACGAGGATCTTGGGCGGCTGCGGCACGGTCCGCAGCACCGCCCGCGTGGCCTCGATGCCGTCCAGCAGCGGCATACGCACATCCATGGCGACGACGCTCGGCCGCAGCTGCCGCACCAGCGGGATCACCGCGGCACCGTCCGCCGCCTCCCCGACGACCTCGATGTCCGGCTGCGCCTCCAGAACGGCCCGCAGACCGGCACGTACGAGGGGTTCGTCGTCGACGAGCAGAACGGTGATCGGCGGCATCCCGCCAGCGTAGAGCAGCTCCTTGAGGTCGAACGGTCGTTCAGCTCAGCGGCAGTTCGACGCGGACCTGCCAGTCACCCCGATCGGGTCCGGTCGACGCCCGGCCGCCGAGCAGCGCAGCCCGTTCGCGTATGCCGCGCAGCCCGCTGCCCCGGCCGGGACCCGGTATCCGTGCCGTCAGCGGATTGCGGACCTCCAGGTCGAGGCCGCCGTCCGCGACCGTGATCCGCACCCGGACCGGGGCGCCGCCCGCGTGCCGGAGCACATTGGTCAGCGACTCCTGGAGGATGCGGTAACCCTCGCGGGAGACCGGGCCGGGTACCGTCTCCAGCGGTCCCGACAACTCGGCGTCCACCTTCGCGCCGGAGTTCCGCGCCGACTCCAGCAGCCGGTCGGCCTCGGTCAGCGTGGGCCTGCTCCGAACGGGCCGGTCGGCTTCCCGCAGCACTCCCAGCACCCGCTCCAGATCCTCCAGCGCGGCCCGGCCGGTGTCCTCGATGGCAGCGAGCGCACGGTCGGTGAACGCCGGATCGCCGGCTGCCCGCGCCGCGCCGGCCTGTACCACCGCCACGGTCAGAGCGTGCCCTATGGAGTCGTGCAACTCCCGGGCGATCCGGCTGCGTTCCAGCAGCTGCTCGGTCCGCTCCTCCAGGGCGGCGAGCCGCTCGGCGGCCGAAGGCCCCAGCAGGCGGCGGGCGACCGCGGTGATCAGTTCGCCCAGACCGACCACGGCGGCGAACGCCAGGACGAGGGTGACGGGTGCCAGGAGGGCGTACGCCCAGTGCGGCTGAACATCGCGCAGCACCGGGTTGCCCCGCGCCATGTGGCCCGACGCGACCCGGATCAAGTCATGGGCGAGGATGGGCAGCCAGGCGGTGGCCGCCAGAGCCAGCGCCCCGAGGACCATCCGTACCTCCAGCCAGAGCACCGTGCGAAACCGGTCCCGCCATGTGGCCGCCGGCCCCACGGAGATCCCCGATCTCTCCTCCTCACCCGGCGTCAACAGCAACCGCGCCTGCACCCCCTCGCCCAGCCGAACGGCGGGGACCAACCCGAGCGGGATCAGGAACAGCGCCGGCACCCACGGGTGCGTGGGCATGATGAACATCCAGAGGCTGACGATCAGCATCGGCACCCACAGATGCAGCAGGCGCGTGTACGTCGTCCCCCGGATCACCGGGCGCAGGAAGCGGGCCATTCGGTCATCGTGGCAGCCGCCACCGACAACGAGCCTCCCCCGGGCGGGGGAGAAGCTCTCCACCCGCGGGGGAGGCCCGCCACCCGGCCGGCGGCCAGGCTGGTCCCATGACCAGCATCGACGTGCAGGACCTCACCAAGGAGTACGGCACCGTCCGCGCCGTGGACCACCTCACCTTCCGTGTGGAGCCCGGCCGAGTCACCGGCTTCCTCGGCCCCAACGGCGCCGGGAAGTCCACCACCATGAGGCTCGTCCTCGGCCTGGACCGGCCCACCGCCGGCACCGCCACCGTCGGCGGCCGCGCCTACGCCGACCTCGACGAGCCTCTGCGCCATGTGGGAGCCCTGCTCGACGCGCAGGCCGCGCACGGATCACGCACCGCCCGAGACCATCTGCGCGCGCTCGCGGCGAGCAACCGCCTCGCCCCCGCCCGCGTGGACGAGGTACTGGAGGAGACGGGCCTGGCGAAGGTCGCTCGGCGCCGGGTGAAGACCTACTCCCTGGGCATGCGCCAGCGCCTCGGCATCGCGACGGCCCTGCTCGGCGATCCGCCCGTCGTCCTGCTCGACGAACCGTCCAACGGCCTCGATCCCGAAGGGATCATCTGGATCCGGGAGTTGCTGCGCCGCCTCGCCCGCGAAGGCCGGACCGTCCTGGTCTCCAGCCACCTCATGAACGAGACCGCTTCCTTCGCCGACCACCTGATCGTCCTCGGCCGCGGCCGCCTTCTCGCCGACACCCCCATGCGGGAGTTCATCCACGCGCGCGTGCGGCCCCGCGTACGAGTGCGCTCCACGGACACCGACGCCCTCACCGACCTCCTGGCACGGCACGGCTACCGGACGGCGGAGGGCGAGCAGGGAGGCCGGACCGTGTTCGACGCGCGCGTGGACGACATCGGCCGTCTCGCCTCCGGCGTCGGCCTGCCGATCCTCGAACTCGCCGCAGAGGAGGGCACCTTGGAGCAGGCCTACCTCGATCTGACGGCCACCGAGGCCGAGTTCACCGCCGCTTCCTCCGCGGTCGCCACTCCCGCCCGGTCCAAGGAGGCCTGACCATGGCGTTCGTACCCGTCCTCCATTCCGAGTGGATCAAGATCCGTACCCTGCGGTCGATGCGGTGGGCCCTCCTCGCGGTCGTCCTCGCGACCGCGACCTTCTCCGCGCTCGCCGGACTCGACTCCGACGGCACGCACTTCGACCCGCTCTACGCCGCGTTCTTCGGTGTCAACTTCGGTCAGGCCGCGGCCGTCGCCTTCGGCACGACGGCCGTCTCGTCCGAGTTCCAGGGCGGCGCCCTCGGACTCTCGCTGGCCGCCGTACCCCGCCGGGGCCGGTGGTTCACGGCCAAGGCGGTCGCGACAGGCGTACCGGCTCTGGCTGTCGGCCTGCTCTCCGGATGCGTCGGCCTCGCCGTCGGCAAGACCGTCCTCGGCGACAGGGCGAGCGGACTCTCGGCTGTCGAGGGCCTGCGCGGCGTCGTCGGCTGCGGCGTCTACCTCGCCCTGATGGCCCTCCTCGCGGCCGGCCTGACCGCCCTCCTGCGCAGCGGCGTGGCCACCCTGAGCATTCTCATCCCGTTTTTGCTCATCGTGTCCTTCGTCGTCGGGGGAGTCTCCGGCGGCATCGCGGACTTCCTGCCCGACAAGGCGGGCCAGGTGATCCTCCACCAGACGTCCGACGGCGCGCTCGGGCCATGGAGCGGCCTGGCGGTGACGGCGCTGTGGTCGGCGGCCGCGCTGGTGGCGGGTGCGTGGAGTGTTGGGCGGCGGGACGCCTGACGCAGCGCCACCTTGTCAGTGGTGCGCGCTTTACTGGAGTGCATGACCATCGCGCGGCATCTCGTCACGATCGACCGGCTGTGCTCCGAGGAGTTCCCCGCGACGCACGGCCGGTCGGACACCGGCACGGCCGGTCCCGGCTACCACGTCGCCGAGTTAGGGACGAGCGGGGACTTCTGGGAGGACGACGGCACGCGACGGGAGGAGACCGAGGCCCAGTTCGAGGCGGACAGGGACGCGCTGTCGGAGCGGCTCACCGAGCGCTGGGGACCGCCGGACGTCTTCAGCCTGTGGAGCGTGTCCGGCCGTTGTCAGGAGGGCGAGGACATACCCGAGCCATGGGGGCCGCTCAGCTCGCACGTGCCCGATGTGCACCTGTGGCAGGCGAACGGCCACGGCCGCTGGGTGGCCCTCGGCGTCTCCCAGTGGGACAAGGAACTGCCGTTCCAACTCATCGCGCTGATCACGGAGATCGACCCACCATGACGGGCCTGCCCGCCTGGTCGAGCCCCGCCGGTCAGTCCTCCGCCGCCACCCGCAGCCGCCCGAACTCCTCCGCCATCGTCGCCGCCGTCCAGTGCGCGTTCAGCCCGCTGGGATTGGGCAGCACCCACACGCGCGAGACCCCGATCGTCCGCTCCTGCGGTCCGACGGCGGCCTTGCGGTCACCGAAGGCCGCCCGGTAGGCGGTCACGCCGACCACCGCGAGCCAGCGCGGTCGGAGCTCCTCCACCTTGGTGGCCAGCAGACGCCCGCCTTCGACGTACTCCTCCGCTGTCAGCTCGTCGGCCCGCGCAGTGGCCCGCGCGACGACGTTCGTGATGCCGAGCCCGTACGACGGCAGCTCGTCCTGCTCGGACGGCGTGAGGAGTCGGGGTGTGAAGCCGGACAGGTGCAGGACGGGCCAGAAGCGGTTGCCGGGGCGGGCGAAGTGGTGGCCGGTCGCCGCCGTCATGAGCCCCGGGTTGATGCCGCAGAAGAGGACCCGGAGGCCGTCCGCGGTGACGTCCGGCACCAGCCGGTCGCGGGCGGCCTCCAGTTCGGCCTGGGTGTAGCGGGTCAGAGGATCGCCCCCGGCGTGTAGCCGGCGGCCTCCGGGCGCTGCTTCGCGATCTCCTCGATGCGGCCGACGACCACGGCGACCTGGGCGGCCGCGGCGCCCGTGAAGGAGAGCTTGTCGGCCATCAGCGCGTCCAGCTGGGCGCGGTCCAGCGGGATGCGGTCGTCGGCGGCGAGCTTGTCGAGGAGTTCGTTGCGCTCGGCGCCCTGCTCGCGCATGGCGAGCGCGGAGGCGACGGCGTTCTCCTTGATGGCCTCGTGCGCGACCTCACGGCCCACGCCCGCGCGCACCGCGCCCATCAGCACCTTGGTCGTGGCGAGGAACGGCAGATAGCGGTCCAGCTCACGGGCGACGACGGCAGGGAAGGCGCCGAACTCGTCGAGGACGGTCAGGAAGGTCTCCAGCAGGCCGTCCAGCGCGAAGAATGCGTCCGGCAGCGCGACCCGGCGCACCACCGAGCAGGACACGTCGCCCTCGTTCCACTGGTCGCCGGCCAGCTCGCCGGTCATCGAGGCGTAGCCGCGCAGGATGACCATGAGGCCGTTGACGCGCTCGCAGGAGCGGGTGTTCATCTTGTGCGGCATGGCGGACGAACCGACCTGACCCGGCTTGAAGCCCTCGGTCACCAGCTCGTGCCCGGCCATCAGCCGGATCGTCTTCGCCAGCGAGGACGGCGCCGCCGCCAGCTGAACCAGGGCTGTCACCACGTCGTAGTCCAGCGAGCGCGGGTAGACCTGGCCGACGGAGGTGAACGCCTGCGCGAAGCCGAGGTGCCCGGCGATCCGGTCCTCCAGCTCCGCCAGTTTGGCGGCGTCCCCGCCCAGCAGGTCCAGCATGTCCTGGGCCGTGCCCACCGGACCCTTGATACCGCGCAGCGGGTAGCGGCCGAGCAGCTCCTCGACCCGGCCGTACGCCACCAGCAGCTCGTCGGCGGCGGTCGCGAACCGCTTGCCGAGGGTGGTGGCCTGCGCGGCCACGTTGTGCGAGCGGCCGGCCATGACCAGCTCGCCGTACTCACCGGCCAGCCTGCCGAGGCGCGCCAGCACCGCCACCGTACGGTCGCGGACCAGCTCCAGCGAGAGCCGGATCTGCAGCTGCTCGACGTTCTCGGTGAGGTCGCGGGACGTCATGCCCTTGTGCACGTGCTCGTGCCCGGCGAGGTCGTTGAACTCCTCGATCCGCGCCTTCACGTCGTGCCGCGTGACCTTCTCGCGCTCGGCGATGGAGGCCAGGTCGACGGTGTCGAGGACCCGCTCGTAGTCGGAGAGCGCCTCGGCCGGCACCTCGATGCCGAGGTCCTTCTGGGCCCGCAGCACGGCCAGCCAGAGCTGCCGCTCGAGCCTCACCTTCTGCTCGGGCGACCAGAGCGTGGCGAGCTCGGTGGAGGCGTAGCGTCCGGCGAGGACGTTCGGGATGCGGGGCTTGGCTGGCGCGGAAGTCACGTGTACGGATTCTACTGGCGATTCGTGCAGGTGAGCGCCGAGGGTCGCTTCAGAGGAACCTACGAAGGAGCCAGCGAAGGGTCAACGAAGGGCCTGCGACGACCTGCGGCGACCTGCGACGACCTGCGAATGAGCTACGGAGAGGAGCCCGACGTGTCGGCGATCTCCGCCAGGATGTCCCCGTGGCACGGCTCCGGCGCGCACCAGCAGGCCAGCGTCTTCCCCCGCAGCTCCGGTACGAGGGCCAGCAGCTCGGGGTCGGCCGTCAGATACTCCCGGTACTTCGTCATGACCTCGGCCCGCGTCCCGTCGCGCTTCTTCTTCTCGGTGTCGTACTGGAACGGGTTGTAGAGCGGATGCCGAGGCAGGTCCCAGTGGCCCATGGTCCAGCGGCGGCCGATGTACACCAGGTCGTCGGGGGCGAACTGCAGCCGGGGGCCGAAGTCGCGGATGCGGCCCTTGAGGTTGATCACGGTCGTGGTCACACGCGCCTCCCGGTACGGCGGCTCCCTACGCTAGTGGACCTTCGTACGGCAGCAACTCGGGCCTCTTCGCCGACAGGCCGTCCCCGGACGGTGGACCCATGGGGTCAACCGGTCCGGAACGCGGGGGCGGCAGCGAGGATCACCGCTCGTGCGGCCTTCGAACAGGCATGTTGCCCGGGATGCGGTGCCGGCTCAGCTCGGATGCCCGACCGGTACCGACGGCGGATCGCCGATCTGGCCGTCGGCGGTCCGGGAGTGGCAGAACAGGAGCTGCTTCGGCGAGGTGCTCGTGAACCGGGATTGATCGTAGTCCCCGTAGCGCTGCGCGACGTCGAGACCGGCCAGTCGGCAGAGCGCCAGGAGTTCCTCGGGAAAGAAGCAGCGCATGCTGACTTTCTTGGTGCGTACACACACGCCGTCGCGTAGGTAGTCCAGCGTGAAGCGCAGCACTTGGGCGGCGGCGTCGTAGCTGGTCGTCGCTCGCACGTCGAGCTTCGCCCCGTCCCGGTCCGCGACCGACTTGTGGTGGTAGGGCGACTCGGGGAGCCGGCACAGTTTGGCCATGTCGGGGTTGAACACGTCCAGGATCAGGGTCCCGCCCGGTCGCAGCACGTTGCGCGCCGAGACGAGGAACGCGACCACGGAATCCAGGTCGTGCAGGTGCTGCATCGCGTTGGTTGCCGAGAACACCAGGGCGAAGCGCCTGTCGGAGCGGATGTCTCGGCAGTCCTGTTGCAGCCACTCGACCGGCAGTCGCTCGTCCTCGGCCCGCTGACGGGCACGCGCAAGCATCGAGGGCATGATGTCAAGCCCGGTGACCTCGACACCCGCCCGCGCGATCGGCAGGGTGATGCGCCCGGTTCCGCAGGCCACCTCCAGGACCGGACCGCCCGCCCGGACCGCTTGGCCGAGGAAGAACGGGATGTCGTGGGTGCGCGCGGTGAACTCCTGATCGTAGAAGTCCGCATCGTCGTACACGGCCAGGTCCTCCAGTGGCTTCATCGCGCCACCGTCGGCGTCGGGCCGAAAGCGTCAGCGAGGCTGGTCAGGACGGAGCCGGACCAACTGCTCTCCCCGAACACGCTGACCGGCATGGCGAGCACGCCGCACTCGCGCTGGAGCGTCTCCGCCGGGAGTTCAACCGGGAAGAAGTAGTTGCCGGGACACGTCCGGCTCGCCGTGGGAATCGCCCCGAGCACTTCGTCCGGCAACCGTTCGAACAACCGCTCAGCCCGTGCGGCCAGTTCGTCGACGACCTGCCGGGGCACGTCGCTGTGCTCGGTCAGCAGGCGGTCGGCGAGCCTCAGCTGTGCCGGCGTGGGCGGATCCACCCGGAACGCTTCGGCCAATTCGGCGTGCGCCGGGCCCAGCAGGACCACGCCGAACGTGCGTGGCCACAGCCATCCCTTGGTGACCGAATGCAGGATGACCGCGCAACCGGTGTCCAGCAACCGCCGTGTGCCGGCGGCGAACGGGGCTCCCAGGTCGTAGACGCTGTCGATCAGCAGGCGGCGGCGTGGTGATTCCCGCAACCACGCGATCACCGCGGCGCACTCGGCATCGGACAGGTATCGGCCGAGAGGCTTGCTGGGGTTGGCGAGCAGCAGGTATTCGGGCCGGTCGTCGGCCGGCGATCCCGGCAGGGCCGGCGCCGGCAGCGTCGGGTAGGACGCGGGCGTCAGGCCCGCAGCGCGGGCCAGCTCGAAGTAGACCGGGTACACGTCGCTGGGCAGCCACAACCGCGCTTGCACGGCGCGCAGCCGGTGGAACACCACACCGAGCCCGTGCCGGACCCCGCGACAGACCATGGCGCGGCCCGACCACTCTTCCGGCAGCTCGAAGCGCCGCAGCCAGGCACGGGCGAGATCGCACCGGTGCACCGTCCTCTTGTCGGTCGGCGGTGCCGGTCGCATCGGAGCGAGCGCCCGGTACACGTTGGTCTCGGCGGCGTCCAGAAGCGACGAGGATGCACTGAGTTGCCGCTGCCGGAATTCCTGGAACTCCTCGAACCTCATGCCGCCGCGCCTTCCGGCACGATCTCGCTGGCCCGGTCTTCCAGGGAGGCGTAGCAGCGTCCGTCGGCCATGACGTTCCAGCTGCGGGCGATCCCGCTGGTGCGTTCCCAGAGCAGGCTGGGCTCGGTGTAGGCGGCGATCCGCATCGGCCGTCCGTCCCAGCTGCCGTGGTAGACCGGCGCGCCCCAGGGCAGGCGGCTCGCCAGCTCGAAGCCGTGCTGCTCGGCGAACCCGGTGACGACGGACAGCGACACCTGGTGCTCTCGGCTCCACACGTTGGCGGCGCGGTCGAAGTAGAGCGACTCGGTGCTGGTGGATACGTAGAGCTCTTTGAAGCAGACTTCCTCGACACCGAGAGCCGCGGCCCACGAAAGGTAGTCGGCGACCCCGGCCGCGTCGGCGACACCGCCGTGCTGGAGCACGCAGATCAGCCTCATCCGCAGCCCGGGCCAGCGGTCACGTTCCACGCGCCAGGTGTCGATCACGGAGCTCACCGGTGTGCGCAGCATCATCACCCGCTCGCTGACGGCGTCGTCCTGATGGTGCCGGGAGACCGCCAGCACGCTCAGGCCCGCGGCGCTCAGGGCCGCGAGACGGTCGGCCCGGTCAGCGTGTTCGCCTTTCGCGAGGGTGTGCGCGTTGGTGATCAGGACGACCTTCGGGAGGGCCGCCGAGCAGGCGGACACCAGTCGTAGCTGCTGTTCGAACGGTATGAGCGTGGGCTCCCCGCCGCCGGTGATCACCGCACGCTCGGCACCCGCCGCACGGGCGCGCTCCAGCCACTGGGCGACCGCGTCCCACGGGACCCGTGCCGGCGCCTGGTCGCTGGAGATCGAAGCCGAGGAGAAGCAGAACGAACACCGGGCCTGGCAGGCGGAGGCGACCGGCAGAAGCGACACCGAGCGCGGTCGCGTGTCGGCGTAGCGACGCAGAGCCGAACCGTGCAGGTGCAGGGATGCCGCCATCGCATCCTCGACGGTCGTCGGGCGCAGAGTGAACTCGTCGCCTGCTTGGTCGAGTTCGTGGACTGCTGACAACCGGATGCGAGCCTCGTGCAGTTCCATGCCGAGACCGGTCGACACGTTGGGCACCAACTTGTCGGGGTCCACCGTGGTTTCCAGCACCAGCAGCCGGTCGCCAGGAATGGCCAGACGGTCCAGCAGGCGTCGCGCCTTGCCGATGCCGATTCCCAACTCCGCGCGGGTCAGCAGGTGGAACCGGTCGGGATAGGTACTCTCCGGAATCCCCGCCTTACCGTAAGCGAACGCGTACTTGTCGAAGCCCTTCGCGAAGTTCGACAGCACGATGACGTGGAAGCGCTGGTCGCCATGGTTCATGTCGTCATCATGCATGAACGGGACCCGGACGACATGGGCCGAATTGCAGGCGGAACGCGGTGCCCTGATCCGATCCGTCGCCAACGACACGCCCCGCCCTGTCGCTGACTTTCAGGAGTGCGGTGCCGGGTTGTCAGGCGACGGACAGTCTGTGCCACCAGTGAGTGCAGCCGCCGGAGCAGAAACGCTCGCGGCGCCGCGCGTCGGCAACCGTGAGCACCGCGATCAGCAGCCTGAACGCCTTGCGGCGTTCGTCGAGAGGCGTGAGAGTGGCGATCTTTCCCAGTTGCTCGTCCATCCGGCCTCGTGAGATCAGTACTGCGGGCGTATGCGTCGCGCGCAGCTCGGCACGGCGGATGCTCTCCGGTGCATCCTCTGCGACGGCGCGCGCCTGGACGCAGTGATGGCGCAGGAACAACAGCACCTCGGACTGCTCTTCGTGGCTGAGGCCGTCGAACCATTCGACGCCCTCTGACATCGGGCGCAGCCCCTGCGCGAGCTCGTTGAGCAGGACGTCGCGTTCGTTCATGACTGCCCCCGTGGGACGGACGCTTCTGGCCTCTCCGTCGCGGTGATCAGGATACCGGGCAGCACCGCCGGGTCGGCCGCGCCTTCGGCGCGCCTTCGGCGTCGTCGGCCCAGCGGGTGGTCCGAAGCGGGTGCACCTGGTCGAGGAGGATGCCCTCGCGTGCCAGGACGAAGCCAACGCCGGCATGGCGGCGCGCGTGTAACTGGAGGCTCTTCTCCCGAGGCAAGTGGTCTGAGCTCACCCATGACGTTGCGCAACAACAACCGCGGGCCATGGGCAGGGAGGGAGGCGGCGCCCCGCGTTCAATCGGCGCATGGCAGCCGGGCGGGGCTCCGGGTCAGGGCCCCACCCGTCGCCAGTCCGTCACAGGGCCGGGGTGCGTGTGGTCCACAGGGGTGACCCAAAAGGCTTTGCCCAGCTCGGCGCTGAACTGGGCGCCTGTCCGGCCGTCCCCCGAGGAGCGGCCCGTGAGGCGGCGGGCGATCCACGGCAGCAGGTACTGCCGGGCGAACCGCGCGTGGGCCACCTGCCGGGCGGTCCACCCGGGCGGCGACGTCATGGGCATCGGCGTCCGCCACTCCGCGTCCTCCACGTCGTAGCCGAGGCTCTGCCAGACCGCTTCGGCGACCCGGCGGTGCCCGTCGGGTGTCAGGTGCAGCCGGTCCACGTCCCACATGCGGGGATCGCCCAGCGAGGGCGCGCTGTACAGGTCGACGACGAGGGCGCCGTGGCGGGCGGCCAGCTCGTCGATGCAGTGGAACAGTTCCTCCATGCGTGGCCGGAACCGCGCCAGGACGGGGCCCTGGCGGCCGGGGCTGCGCATCAGGACGAGCTGTTTGCAGGAGGGGGCGAGGCGCTCCACGGCCTCTTCCAGGAGAGCGCGCACCCGGCCCATGTCGCACTTGGGCCGGAGGGTGTCGTTCAGGCCGCCGACCAGTGTGATCACGTCCGCCTCCATCGCGGCCGCGACCTCCACCTGCTCGGCGACGATCTGTCCGATCAGTTTTCCGCGCACCGCGAGGTTGGCGTACCGGAAGCCGGGCGTCCGCGCGGCCATGCGGCCCGCGAGGAGATCCGCCCAGCCCCGGTACGAACCGTCGGGGAGGAGGTCGGACATGCCCTCGGTGAAGGAGTCGCCGAGGGTGACAAGGCTGGAGTATGTGGGATTCGTCTGCATGGCGGAAACGATGCTATCGCGTTCACATACCTGGCGGTCGGTCGGCCTTCTCGGTCCGTATCCCCGGCCTCGTCACCTGGCCCGCTCCACCACGGGCAGGGCCCCGGACGGTCACACGGTCGGCTGCCCGAACAGCTCCCGCAGCACGTCCTCCATGGTCACGATGCCCGCGAGCCGCCCGTCCTCGCCCAGTACGGCCGCCAGGTGCGTCCGGCTGCGCCGCATCGCGGAGAGCACGTCGTCCAGCGGTGTGGTCTCCCTGACCCGGGCGATGGACCGCATGTCCCGGACGGAGAACGGCACGTCGCGCGGCGTCGCGTCGAGCGCGTCCTTCACGTGGAGGTAGCCCACGATCCGGCGCCCCTCGTCGACCACGGGGAAGCGGGAGAAACCGGACTCGGCCGACAGCCGCTCCAGCTCCTCCGGGGTGACGCCCATGCCCGCGTAGACGACCCGCTCCAGCGGGAGCACGACGTCGCGCACGGGCCGGCGGCCCAGCTCCAACGCGTCGCGCAACCGTTCCTGTGCGCGGTCGTCGATGAGGCCGGCCTTGCTGGAGTCCCGGACCAGACGGGCGAGTTCGGTGTCCGAGAAGGCGGCTGTGACCTCGTCCTTCGTCTCGATCCGCATCAGCTTCAGCAGGGCGTTGGCGAAGGCGTTGATCGTGAAGATCACCGGGCGCAGCGCGCGCGAGAGCGTCACCAGCGGCGGGCCGAGCAGCAGGGCGCTGCGCACCGGCTCCGCGAGGGCGATGTTCTTCGGCACCATCTCGCCGAGCAGCATGTGGAGGTAGGTGGCGAGCGCCAGGGCGATCACGAAGGACACCACGTGGCCCGCGCCCTCCGGCACGCCCATCGCGTGGAACAGCGGCTCCAGCAGGTGCTCGATCGCGGGCTCCGCGACCACACCGAGGACCAGGGTGCACAGGGTGATGCCGAGCTGCGCGGCCGCCATCAGCGCGGACACGTGCTGCAGACCCCACAGAACGCTGCGCGCCCGCCGGTCGCCCTGCTCGGCGTACGGTTCGATCTGGCTGCGGCGTACGGAGATCAGGGCGAACTCGGCGCCCACGAAGAAGGCGTTGACGACCAGCGTCGCGAAACCGATCAGCAGCTGGACGGCGGTCATCGCGTCTCCTCCTCGTGCTCGTGCTCGTGCTCCTCGTGGCTCTCGTGCTCCTCGTGTTTCACGCGCTTCTCGCGTTTCTCGCACTCCTCGTGCCCCTCGTCGGAGGCGACCGGCGCGTGCAGCAGCACCCGCGCGGCCCGGCGCCCGGAGGCGTCCACCACGTCGAGTCGCCAGCCGACGACCTCGACGGTGTCGCCGACGGCCGGAATGCGGCCCAGCTCGGTGGCGACGAGACCCGCGAGCGTCTCGTACGGTCCGTCCGGCACGCGCAGGCCCACCCGGGCCAGCTGGTCGGTGCGGGCCGAGCCGTCGGCCGAGTAGAGCTCGCGGCCGTGCTCGTCGGTGCCGACGGGGGCCAGGTCGGGCGTCTCGTGCGGGTCGTGCTCGTCCCGCACCTCGCCGACGACCTCCTCGACGATGTCCTCCAGGGTCACCACACCGGCGGTGCCGCCGTACTCGTCGATGACGACGGCCATCGTGCGCTTGCCCGAGAGCCGGTCCAGCACCCGGTCCACGGTCAGCGACTCGGGGACGAGCAGCGGCTCGCGCAGCAGCTCCGCGACGGAGGTGTGCAGCCGGCGCTCCGCGGGGACGGCGAGGACGTCCTTGATGTGCACGGTGCCGACGACCGAGTCGAGGCCGCCCCGGTAGACGGGGAAACGGGACAGGCCGGTGGCCCGGGTCGCGTTCGCCACGTCCTCGCAGGTCGCCTGCGCGTCGAGGGCGATGACCTGGACGCGCGGGGTCATCACGTTCTCCGCGGTCAGGTCGGCGAGGTTCAGTGTCCGCACGAACAGCTCGGCGGTGTCCGCCTCCAGGGCGCCCTCCTTGGCCGAGTGCCGGGCGAGGGCCGCCAGCTCCTGGGGGCCGCGTGCGGAGGCCAGCTCCTCGGCGGGCTCGATGCCGAAGAGGCGTACGAGACGGTTGGCGGTGTTGTTGAGGTGGGTGATGAAGGGCCGGAACGCGGCGCTGAACCAGCGCTGCGGGTTCGCCACCTTCTTCGCCACCGGCAGCGGCGCGGAGATCGCCCAGTTCTTGGGCACCAGCTCGCCGACGACCATCAGAACGACGGTCGACAGCGCCGTACCGATCACCAGCGCCACCGAACTCGACGCGGAACCCGGTACGCCGACCGCCTCCAGCGGGCCCGCGATCAGCTTGGCGACGGACGGCTCGGCGAGCATGCCGACCACCAGGTTGGTGACGGTGATGCCGAGCTGGGCACCGGAGAGCTGGAACGTCAGATTCCGTACGGCCTTCAGGGCGCCGGCGGCACCCCGCTCGCCACGCTCCACGGCCCGCTCCAGCCGGCCGCGGTCGACCGTGGTCAGCGAGAACTCGGCGGCGACGAAGGCACCACAGATCAGCGAGAGCAGCACCGCCACCAGAAGGAGGAGCACTTCGGTCATCGGGTCACCTCCGTCCCATGATCGGGCAGGGGCGGGAGGATCGCGCGATGTCGTGCACCGGCTCGGCCACGTGGTGCACCGGGGCGGGTACTGGGAGGCTCGCCCATGGGCGGACGCTCACAACCTTTCCGTAGAGATTGACTGGTCCACCCATGGTAAAGGACCGGCAAAGTTCCTCCCGCCGCCTCGGTGCTCTCCCGGCCTCAGCCCCCGAGCGGCTTCACCCAGCGCCGCCACTTCTCCTCGGGCGCGTACCCGGCCGCCCGCCAGGCATGCTGGGCCGTCGCGTTGCTTACGAGCACCATCGCGTCGCCGCGCCGCCCGCCGAGCCGGACGAACCGCTCCTCGGCCGCGGTGAGCAGCGCCGAGCCGATGCCCTTCCGCCGCCGCTCGGGGTGCACCGCGAGCCGGTACAGATGGCACCGCCAGCCGTCGAAGCCGGCGATGACCGTGCCCACCAGTTCGCCGTCCAGCTCGGCGAGGATCAGCGTCTCGGGGTCACGGGCCACCAGCCGTTCGACGCCCTCGCGGTCGTCGCTGATGCTGGTGCCCTCGGCGGCCACCTTCCAGAAGGCGAGGACGGCGTCGAGATCGTCGGGCGTCGCGGCCCGTATGCGCAGGTCGGTCATGGCGCGATCCCATCACGCGGGCCGGACGGCGACCTGGAATTCCAGGATCCGGACAGTGAGCGCGTGATGGCGGTCCGGACCGGACCCGCACCGACCCCGCTCACCCGCATCACCTGCCGTGCAGCGCCTCGACGACCTTCGCGAAGATCTCCATGTTCGGCTCCAGGACCGTCAGATACGAGAATCCGTACCGCTCCCGCTGTGCCAGCACCTGGTCGACGATCTCCCCCAGGGTCCCCACCAGGACCAGCGGCAGTTGGAGTGCCTGCTCCTCGCTCAGGTTCGGGAGGTGGTCGAGCCACGGCCGCACGGCGGCGCCGCGGTCCTCGGCGAGCGCGACGATCTGTATCAGGAGGTTCAGCTCGGCGGGTTCCTTCCGCCCGGCGGCGAACTCCCGGTACCGGCCCACCCTTTCGTCGAGTTCGTCGGCGGTCAGCGGTTCCAGCTTGCCGCCCGCCACCGTCCGCGCACCCGTGAACGCCGCGATGTCCGCGTGCTCGGCGGTGATCCGCAGCATCCGGTCGCCGTTGGCGCCGATGAGCAGCGGCACCCGGGGTCGCTGCGCCGGACGTGGTTCGTGCTCCTCGGAGCCGAGAAGCCGGTCCAACTCCTCGACGGTGCGCAGCAGATGGTCGACGCGCTCGCCCGGCGAACCCCAGGGCAGACCGGCCTTCTCGTGCTCGGCCGGTACGTACCCGGTGCCGAGCCCCAGCTCCAGACGCCCGCCGGTCAGCGCGTCCGTGGTGGCGACCTCGCGTGCCAGCAGTGTCGGGTTCCAGAAGCCCGCGTTCAGCACGAACGTGCCGAGCCGTGGACGCTCGGTCGCCTCCGCCGCGGCGACCAGGGACGGGAACGGGGCCGGCATGCCGAGATGGTCCGGGACCAGGATCACGTCGTAGCCGAGCTGTTCGGCGCGGCGGCACTTCGCGCGCCACTCCCCGGCCGACGTGGGGCTGAGTAAGTTGACTCCGAAGCGGAACGGGCGCGGCATGAACTCTCCTCATCTCAAAGGGACGGAGCGGACATGCCGGTGAGTACATCACCGGTGTGCGTATGCCGCCAGCACGCCCACACGCCCACACGCCCGCCGCCACCGCCCGCGCGCACTCTCACACGCCCGCTCCCACCGCCCGCCCGCGTACTCTCACACGCCCGCTCCCACCGCCCGCCCGCGTACTCTCACACGCCCGCCGCCACCGCCCGCGAGCGCACTCCCACACCCTCGCCGCCACCGCCCGCGCGCACTCTCACTCGTGCGCGATGGCCGCCAGCACGTTCATCCGGGACGCGCGCAGCGCCGGCAGCAGGGCCGCCACGACACCCACGACCGCGGAGCCGATCACGACGGCTACGACCGTGCCCCACGGGATCGCCAGCGCCTTCATGCCCTGCAGGGCCAGCACCTGTTGTACGCACACTCCCCAGACCAGGCCCAGCGCGAGCCCGAGAACCGCTCCGAACACGGCGATCACCACCGACTCCAGCCGGATCATCCGCCGCAACTGCCGCCGTGCCAGCCCGATCGCGCGCAGCAGCCCGATCTCCCGGGTGCGCTCGACCACCGACAGGGCGAGGGTGTTGACCACCCCGAGCACCGCGATGACGATCGCCAGGCCGAGCAACGCGTAGACGAGATAGAGGAGTACGGCGATCTGGTTGCGGATCAGCTCCTTGTAGTCGGCCTGGTCGCGGACCTGGACCTGCGGGTACGCGTCCAGCGTCCGCTCCAGGTTCGCGCGCAGTTCGTCGGCGCCGACGCCGGAGCCGGCGTTCACGTACAGCGCCGAGTCCTGCCCCTCGGGCACGTACTTCTCGATGGTGCCCATCCCGAAGTACAGCCCACCCTGCACCCCGAAGCCGTCGGCGGTGTCCTGGTCGGTCAGCGCGGCCACTCTCAGCTCGGTGTTCTTCCCGGCCGGGAACCGCACCGGGATCGTGCTGCCCACCGTCACGTCGTGTTCCCGCGCGAACTCGGCGTCCATGGCGATGGCACCGTCCCCCAGTGCGGCGGCGCTGTCGCCCCGGGCGTAGGTGACGTTCGCGACCTCGTCGAGCCGTCCGTCGTAGGCCGCTGCGGTCGTCTCGATCCGCTCGCCGTCCGGAAGCCGTACCGCGACCGGGGTGAACCGCTGCCGTACGACGAGACCGGCGCCGTCCGTGGCGCGGACCTTGTCGGTGACCTCCTGCGGGAACGGCATGAAGTTCTGGTTCTGGATGACGAAGTCGGCGCCCAGCGTTTTGTCGATCTCGTCGTCGAAGGACTTGGCCATCGACGCGCTCGCCACGGACATGCCGCCGACCAGCGCGATCCCCACCATCAGCGCGGAGGCGGTGGCCCCGGTCCGGCGCGGGTTGCGCAGGGCGTTGCGCTGGCTCATCCGGCCGACGGAGCCGAACAGCGCGGGGAACGCGCCGCCGAGGACCCGGATCACGGGCCGTACGAGCAGGGGTCCCGCGATGACGGTCGCGACGAGTGTGAGGACCACGCCGAGGCCGAGCAGGGAGGCCGCCGAACCGGTGTCCGACGACACCGCGCACCCCAGGAGCGCCGCGGCACCGGCCGCCCCGACGATCCCGCCGGCCACCGCGCGCACCTTCAGCGGCCGCCCCACCCCGGCGATCTCGGCGTCCGAGAGGGCCGCCATCGGTGACACGGTCGACGCCCGTCGCGCCGGCAGATAGGCCGCCACGAAGGTGACGCCGAGCCCGACGACGTACGCCGCGATCGGCGTCTCCACGTCGATCACCATCTCGGTCGACCTCAGGTTCATTCCGAAGGCGCCCATGAGCTCGATCAGCCCGAAGGCCAGCCCGATGCCCGCGGCGAGGCCGAGCGTCGACCCGACCAGGCCGAGGAGCGCGGCCTCGGTCAGCACCGACCGCCGTACCTGGCGCCGGTCGGCGCCCAGCGCGCGCAACAGGCCCAGTTCACGGGTGCGCTGGGCGATGAGCATGGAGAAGGTGTTGACGATGAGGAAGATCCCGACGAGCGTCGCGATCCCCGCGAAGCCGAGCATCACGTACTTGATGACGTCGAGGAATCCGCCGAGCGAGGCCGCGGCCGACTCGGCCTGCTCGTCGGCGGTCTGGTACTCGTACGCCGTCGGCCCCAGCTCGTCGGCGATCCGCTGCTTGAGCTGGTCGTCGCTCACCCCGGGCTCGGCGGTCACGGAGATGGTGGTGGCGGCCTCGGGATCGCCCAGCAGCTCGGTCTGCGCGGCCCGGGTGTCCAGATAGACCAGCGCGGCGCCGGGGTTGGTGGTGGTGAAGGTGGCGATGCCGACGACCTTCACCTCGAAGGAGCCCGGCCGGGCGAGCACGGTCAGGGTGTCGCCGATCCGCACGTCCTTGTTCTTCGCGGTGTCCGCGTCGAGGAGCGCCTGGCCGGGGCCCTCCGGCGCGTGTCCGCCGGTCAGCTTCACCGGACTGCGGTCGGTGAGGTACCAGTTGGTGGCGACGGTGGGAGCGCCGGTCGTCGGCCCCACCGACTCGTTCTCGCTGTCGACGACCGTGACGTTCTCGACGGCCGCGTCGACATGGGAGTCCGCGACGCCGTCGATGCCCGCGATCCGCTGCGCGAGCGAGGCGGGCACGGTCTCGACGGCCCCGGTCGGCAGCTGCCCCGTCAGATCGTCGTCCTTCGGGCCCACGGTCACATCCGCCGAGGTGGAGGCGAAGAGCCGGTCGAAGGTACGGGTGACCGTGTCCGAGAAGATCAGGCTGCCCGCGACGAACGCGACGGACAGAACGACCGCCAGTGCCGAGAGCAGCAGCCGCCCCTTGTGCGCGAGGAAACTCCGCAGGGTCGCCTTCAGCACGGCTCAGTCCTTGTCGAGGTGGATGGACTCGCCGGCGGACCGGCCCGCGCCCCCACCGGTGGGGGCGCCCTTGCCGTCGAGGGTCGCCCGGACGGCGTCGGACCCGGGTGTGTGGGGGTTCCCCCCGGAGAAGAGGCGCATGCGTTCCAGGACCGCTTCGGCGGTCGGGCGCTCCATCCGGTCCACGATCCGCCCGTCGGCGAGGTAGAGCACCAGGTCGGAGTGGGCGGCCGCGCCCGGATCGTGGGTGACCATGACGACCGTCTGGCCCAGCCGGTCGACCGCCTCGCGCAGGAAGCCGAGCACTTCGAGCCCGGCGCGGGAGTCGAGGTTGCCGGTCGGCTCGTCCGCGAAGATCAGCTCGGGCCGGGAGGCGAGCGCGCGGGCGCAGGCGACGCGCTGCTGCTGGCCGCCGGAGAGCTGGGAGGGCCGGTGCCCCAGCCGGTCGCGCAGCCCGAGCGTGTCGATGACCTGGTTCAGCCACTTCTCGTCGGCCTTCTTGCCCGCGATGTCCATCGGCAGGGTGATGTTCTCGGCCGCGTTCAGCGTGGGGATCAGGTTGAAGGACTGGAACATGAAGCCGATCCGGTCCCGGCGCAGCCGGGTCAGGTCCCGGTCCTTGAGGCCGGTGATCTCGGTGTCCCCGAGCCACACCTGTCCGGCGGAGACGGTGTCGAGCCCCGCCAGACAGTGCATCAGCGTGGACTTGCCCGAGCCCGAGGGGCCCATGACCGCGGTGAAGCGGCCGCGCGCGATGTCCACGTCGACCGAGTCGAGGGCGAGCACCGTCGTCTCGCCCGAGCCGTACGCCTTCGTCAGGCCCCGGGCGCGGGCGGCGATGCCGTCGGCTTCCGCGCGGCCGAGGGGGTGCTCAGCGGCAGCAGTGGACAAAACGGCCTCCAGGCTCGAACCAGTTCGAATTCCGGGCACTCCCGGCCGAGCCTAGTGTGATGCAGGGCACAGCAGGAATCCCCCCGAAGTCCGAGGCCGTCTCCATCACAGGTCGGGTTTCCGGTATCGATGTAAGGGGCACTCAAAAATGGACCCTCAGGGCTTTCAAGGGGAGGCCGGGCGGGCCCTCCGGGGTGGTGTGCGGCAAAGGTGCCCTTGCCCCCGCTAGCACTTCGGCGCTAGCGTCGAAGCATGGCCAAGACCCAGTTGAACGTACGGGTGGACGAGGACACGGCCCGAGCCGCCCGTGAACGAGCCCTGGAGCGCGGGATGAGTGTGAACCGGTACATCGAGGAGCTGGTCCGGCAGGACACCGGCGAAGCGGGTCACACCTTCGTCGAGTCCGCCGCCGACTTCATGAAGCAGTACGAGGCGGTCTTCGCCGAGGAGTTCGGCACCGAGCCCGAAGGCCGGCGCGAGGGACGTCGCTGATCCCTTGAGCCAGCTCAGAATCGACCTCGCCTGGCTTCTGATGGTCGCCGAACGGAAGACGCCCGGAGATCCGCAGGTCATCGACTGGGGTGCCCTCGTCGCGGCCGTCGCCCGGCACGAGGCCGAGATCTTCGACGTCCCCGTCTACGACACCCCGCACGCCCGAGCCGCCGCCCTCCTGCAACTCCTCATGCACGTCCCGGCGTTGGAGCGCTCCAACGCGCTCTTCGCCTCCGCCGTCGCCTACGGCTATCTCGTGGCCAGCGGCGTCAAGGTCGTCACCTCCGCCGATCAGGTGCGCGACCTGGCCAGACTGGTCAAGGGGGGCGAGGCCACCGTGCACGACATCACCCAGGAGCTGCGCCAGTGGAGTCTGTGACGCCGGGCCGCCGGGCCCGGCCCACCACGCAGTAGGAGCTGGGCAGCCGCGGCCCCTGCTCGGGCACCAGGATCTCCCGGACCGTCCCGATCTCGAATCCGGCGGCCCGGATCGCGCCGACCGGGTCGCGGGACACATGGCAGCCGCCGAACAGCAACGGCCACACCGTGGCGTCCAGCCCCCGCTGGGCGGTGCGCATCACCCGTCCGCCGCCCCGGCCGTGCTCGAAGAACCGCAGCTCACCGCCGGGACGCAGCACCCGCCGCACCTCGCTCAGCGAGCGCCGCAGGTCCCGCACACTGCACAGCACCAATGACACGACGGCCCCGTCGAACGCCTCGCTCTTGACCGGCAGCGCCTCCGCCGCGCCCGGCACCACGTCCACCGGCATCTCGGCGCGCAGGGCGGACTCCAGGGCCAACTGCCGCAGGGAGTGCTCCGGTTCGATCGCCACCACCTCCGCGACCGTGGCCGGGTAGCGCGCGAAGTTCAGACCGTTTCCGGCGCCGATCTCGATGACCCGCCCCGACAGCCCGGCGAGCAGCTCGTCCCGCAGGGGGCCGATCCTCGGCTCCGCCGACACGCTCAGTCTCGCGTAGAACCGGGCGAAGAGGGGGTGGTGCACGGCGTCCTTCGTGGCGCGGGCTCGGGCCATGAGGGCCTCCCGAAGAGGACGGCAGATACTGCGATTGTCCCCCGGGAAGCACCGGCTCACCCGTCACGGCCCGGAGAAGCGCCGGCTCACCCTTCGTGGACCGGGGCGGGAAACGGCTCACCCGCCGCGTGTCCCTGGGGAGGAGGCCACGCGACGGGCATGGGGTGTACGAGGCGTACGAGGTGTCGTCCGCCGGGAGGGTCAGGCGATGAAGGCCCGGACCTGGTCGTAGACGCCCTCGTCGTTGTTCATGTCGTTGTGCGAGACACAGCCGACCTCGACGTTCGTCGCGCCACTGAGGATCGCCGAGGTGTCCGGGGTGAGCGCGTCGTCGCAGTTCGACCAGTAGCTGGCGTACGACACACTGCCCGGCGTCTCGTCACCCGAGTTGAGCGAGGTCAGGAACGAACTGCCGGTGTACATCTCGCCACAGGACGTGTAGAGCCACCGACACCAGCCGGCGACGGTCGTCCCGTGGTTCACACCGGCCGTGGAGACGAAGTCGTCCACGTACGCCGTCCCGCCGAGGTTCTTGAGGTAGTAACGGGAGCTGAGCGCGCCCATCGAGTGGACGACCACGTCGACCTTGGAGGCGCCCGTCGTGGCGAGCACGCTCTGGATCTTGGTCTTGAGCTGTGCGGCGGTCGTGGTGTTGGACTGACCCCAGTCGTAGGACCAGGAGTACAGCTCGGAGGACGTGTAGCCGTCGGCCTTGAAGTACGCGATCCAGTCGTCCCAGCTGCTGGACGAACTGCTCAGACCGTGTACGAAGACCACGGGGTTGTGGGTCGCGGCCCGGGCGGAGGTCGTGGAGAAGGAGAGCGACAGAAGGAGCGTGGTGGTCACGGTCGCGAGGGCCGTGGCGATACGGCGCATGCGGCGCTGCATGGTGCCTCCTGAAACGGGTGGGGTTCGTCTGGAGTGTCAGGGGGGTCTACGCGCGCCGCATCGGCGAAATCGCCGGTCTTTACTGGTTGGTTAACTCGCAAGTAACGTGATGGGCGTGGTGACTCCGGTGAACCCCCCACAACTTCCGCATCGCTCGCCACCGCCCCCCATGAACGTGTGGTCGAGCCCGAACGCAGCGTCGGCCGTCGCGCCCACGCTGTCCGAAGGCGTGCGCGTACGCCTGCTGCACGCCGCCCACGGCGATCCGCGGGCCGCCGCGGAACTCGCCGCCGCCCTGACCCGACGCCAGCTCACGGGCCTCGACCCGCTCCCCGCCGAGCCCCTGACGCTGGCCCCCGCCCTGCTGCGAAGCCACCGGCGGGACGTTCGGGCCCTGCCCGACGACACCCGCTTCCTGCTGCTCCTCGCCGCCGCCGACCAGCACCCGGTCGCGACCCACGCCTACGCGCGTGCCGTCACCGCGGCCGGGCTCGACACCCGACCCCTCGACACGGCGGAGGCGGCGGGCCTCGCGCACGCCACCACCCGGGGCATCGTCTTCCAGGACGCCTGGACACGGATCGCCGTGTACGAGTCGGCGTCCATGACCGACCGGCGCGAGGCCCACCGCCTCCTCGCCGCGGTCCTCAACGGTGAGGGCGAGAGACCCGGCCGGTCCTGGCACCGGGCTGCCGCCGCCCTCGGACCCAGCCGCCGCCTCACCGCCGAACTCCGCCTGGCGGCACGGGTGGCACGTGCCATCGGCGACCCCACCCTCGCCTCCGCCCTCGCCGAACGCGCCGCCGCGCTCACCCCCGAACCGGCCGAACGCATGCCCCTGCTGGCCCAGGCGGCCGCCGAGGCGTGGCAGTCGGGCGACGGCGACCGGGCCCGCCGCCTCGTCGTCGCCACCGACGACGACGCCCTCGGCGGCCTCCTCGCCCTGCGCGCGGGAAACGCGGCCGAGGCCTTCGACGCCCTGCTCACCGCCGCCGTCCGGCATGTCGGCGACCACACCCCGGACCGGGCCGCCCATCTGTTGGCACGAGCCACCGAGGCCGCCATCTACACGGGGGACCTCCGCCGCTGCCGGGAGGCCGCCGCCGTCGCCGACAGCCTCGGCATCCTGCCGCCCAGCACCCTCGGCGCACTCGCCGCCGCGTTCGAGGGACGCTACGACGACGCGCGGGACGTCCTCGAAGCCGCCGCCGGCCGCTGCGGTCCCGGCGGTGACCCCACCCAGCTGATCCACTCCGGGATCGCCGCCCTCCTTCTCGGCGACCACACCCGCGCCTTCACCGCCACCGCCCGCGCCGCCGCCTCCGCGCGGGCCAGGGGCGAGACGGTCACCGTGCCGCAGGCCATGGAGTTCCGGGCCTACGCGGAGTTCTGGACCGGGCGCCCCAAGGCCGCCGAGGCCGCCACCGTGGACGCCCTGCGCCAGGCGTACGCCACCGGGCAGGACAACGGGGCCTGCCATCTCCAGGCAGCCCTCGCGATGTTCGCGGCCGTCACCGGCGACGAGCAGGTGTGCCGCGAGCGCGCCGAGTCCGCCCGTGCGTTCGCCCTGGAACGCGGCCTCGGACTGCCCGCCGCGCTCGCCATGTTCGCCCTCGCCTTCCTCGACCTGAGCACCGGACGGTACGCCGCCTCGGCCGCCCGCCTCCGCGCGCTCGCCGGCTTCGGCCCCGGGCACGGACACCGGGCCGTCCGGCACCTCGCCACCCCGCACTACGTCGAGGCCGCCGTCCGCACCGGCGACACCGGGGTGGCCCGTGCCGCGCACGCCGACTACGACCGCTGGGCCCGTACCGTCCGCAGCGCCGACGACCTCGCCCTCAGCGCCCGCTGCCGTGCGCTGCTCGCCACCGGGGAGGAGGCCGTCGAGCACTACCGCACGGCCCTCGACCTGCACGCCGCCGGCACCCGTGACTTCGAACGCGCCCGTACGGAACTGCTCTTCGGCAGTGCCCTGCGGCGGCTCCGCAACCGCACCGAGGCCCGCGACCGGCTCCACAGCGCGCTGGAGGCCTTCGACCACTTCGGCTCCCCGCACTGCGCGGCCCAGGCCCGCGCAGAACTCCGCGCCCTGGGTGAGCGCGCCTCCGCCGCCCCCGCCGCGGAGCACCTCGCGACCCGGTTGACGGCCCAGCAGCTCATGATCGCCCGCATGGCAGCGGACGGCGCGACCAACCGGGAGATCGCCGCGAGGTTGCTGCTGAGCCCGCGCACGATCGACCACCATCTGCGGGGCGTGTTCTCCCGGTTGGGGATCAGGTCGAGGATCGAGTTGGTGAGGCTGTTGGGGGAGGCGGAGACGTGAGGCCGGGGCGCGCCCCCTCAGGGGCGGGGAACTGCGCGATCAGCAACGACGAACCCGCGTCAGGCCTCTCACCGGACCCCTACGGCGCGACTCCCGCGGCACCGAAGGAAACGGCGTTCCACACCCCGCCCAGCGCCGGCGCCAGCCAACCCCCCGCCCTCGCCCGGAAATCGCCAGGCGCCAACGCCCCCGCCCCCGCAGGCACCGCCCCCAGCAGCGGAGCGTTCGCCACCACCGGCAGGTCCGCCAGATTGCAGCGGGACGCCAGGTCGGGGGACGTGGGCCAGCTGCCGATGACGACACCCGCCAACTCCACCTCGCGCACGGCGAGTTCGCGGGACGTCAGTTCCGTCGTGTTGAGGGTGCCCAGCCCGGCGGAGGCGACCAGGAGCACCGGTGCGCCGAGCAGCCGGGCCGTGTCCGCCAGCGTGCCGCCCGCCTCGTCGAAGCGGACGAGGAGGCCGCCCGCGCCCTCGACCAGCACCAGGTCGTGGTCGACGGCCAGTTTGGCCGCGGCTTCGGCGACGTCCTCGGGGTGCACCGGAGCGAGGCCGGAGCGCCGGGCGGCGGTCGCGGGAGCCAACGGCTCGGGATAGCGGGCGAGTTCGCGGACGGTCACGGCGCCCGAGAGCCGGGCCACCTCGTCAGCGTCGCCGCGCTCGGCCGGCCCTACACCGGTCTGTGCGGGTTTGAGGACGGCCACGGACCGGCCGGACGCCAGGGCCACCGCCGCGACGGCCGCCGTGGTGACCGTCTTGCCGACCTCCGTGCCCGTCCCCGTGATCACCAGGACCGTCATGTCATCCCCTTCCGTCATCCCGCCGTCGCCGCCGCGCACACCGCGCGCGCGATCCGCGCCACGTCCTCGTCGCCCGTGACGTACGGCGGCATCGTGTAGACGAGATCGCGGAACGGCCGCAGCCACACGCCCTCGCCGACCGCGGCCGCCGTGGCGGCGCGCATGTCGACGGCGTGATCGAGCTGCACCACCCCGATCGCGCCGAGGACGCGTACGTCCCGCACCCCCGGCAGCCCGCGCACCGGCGCCAGCCCTTCCCGCAGCCCCGTCTCGATCCGCTTGACCTCCGCGAGCCAGTCCTGGCCGAGCAGCAGTTCGATCGAGGCGCAGGCGACGGCAGCCGCCAGCGGGTTGCCCATGAAG
Organism: Streptomyces europaeiscabiei; assembly: GCF_001550375.1. Lineage (GTDB taxonomy): Bacteria > Actinomycetota > Actinomycetes > Streptomycetales > Streptomycetaceae > Streptomyces > Streptomyces europaeiscabiei. Next base: position 25,486 of record NZ_LRTR01000522.1, read on the forward strand.
GTGGGGCCGTGGGCCAGCACCGGCACCTCGCCCCGTGAGATCCCGTCGGCCACCCGGGCGGTGCACAGGGCCGCCGCCATGGTCAGATAACCACCGGTCAGGGCCTTGCCGACGCACATCACGTCCGGTGTCACCGCCGCGTGGTCGGCGGCGAACAGCGCGCCCGTACGGCCGAACCCGGTCGCGATCTCGTCGAACACCAGCAGTACGTCATGCGCGTCGCACGCCTCGCGCAGCACCCGCAGATACGCGGGGGAGTGGAACCGCATCCCGCCCGCGCCCTGCACCACGGGCTCCACGATCACGGCGGCCAGTTCGCCGGCGTGCCGCTCGACCGCCGAGCGCAGCAGCTGAGCGTACGACTCCTCGTACTCGGCCGGCGGCGGGTCCACGAACACCTGGTGGGGCAGGACGCCCTGCCACAGCTCGTGCATCCCGCCCTCGGGGTCGCACACGGACATCGGCTGCCAGGTGTCGCCGTGATAGCCGCCGCGCCAGGTCAGCAGACGCCGCTTGCCGGGGCGGCCGAGCGAGCGCCAGTACTGCAGGCACATCTTGACCGCGACCTCGACGGAGACCGACCCCGAGTCGGCCAGGAACACATGCTCCAGCCCCTCGGGAGACATGTCGACAAGGTGCTTCGCCAGCCGCACGGCGGGCTCATGGGTGAGCCCGCCGAACATGACGTGACTCATCCGGCCGAGCTGCTCGCGCGCCGCCTCGTTGAGCACCGGGTGGTTGTAGCCGTGGATGGCCGACCACCAGGACGACATGCCGTCCACCAGTTCACCCGAGCCGTCCGCGAGCTGCAGCCGGACCCCGCTCGCCGACTTCACGACGAGCGGTTCCTGCCGGCCCGGCATGGGCCCGTACGGATGCCACACATGCCGCCGGTCCAGCTCCAGCAGCTCGGGCACGCCCAGGTGGGGCAGGTCGGGCAGCTCAGGCATTGGGCGCGAGGTCGGTTCCGGCGCCCCGACGGCGTACGGCCACGAGATCCGTACGAACCTCGCCCGCCGAGGTCTCCGCGGCCGGGGCCCCGGCCGCGGAACCGCAGACACCACCCTGCGCGTGCGACCCGC
>NZ_LRTR01000523.1 GCF_001550375.1 Streptomyces europaeiscabiei
GCGCCCGCGCTCTCGTGCGACCCGCAGCCGCCCCCCTCGTGCGACCCGCACCCGGCGCTCTCCCGGGACCCGCAGCCCCCGCCTGCGGTGACGTTCGCCCGGTGCTCCGGCAGCGTCACCTGATCGGCGCCCTCGACCTCGAAGCCGGCGTCCGCGATCATCTCCAGGTCGGCCTTGCCGGCCTGGCCCTCGCTGGTGAGGTAGTCGCCGAGGAAGATCGAGTTGGCCAGGTGCAGGGCGAGCGGCTGCATCGTGCGGAGATGGACCTCGCGGCCGCCCGCGATCCGCACCTCGCTGTCCGGGCAGACGAACCGCACCATCGCCAGGATCCGCAGACAGCGCTGCGGGGTGAGGTTCCACTCCTTGGCGAGCGGGGTGCCCTCGAAGGGGATCAGGAAGTTGACCGGCACCGAGTCGGGGTCCAGTTCGCGCAGCGAGAAGACCACGTCGACCAGGTCCTCGTCGCTCTCGCCCATCCCCGCGATCAGGCCCGAGCAGGCCGACAGGCCCGCCGCGTGCGCCTTCTGGACGGTGTCGACGCGGTCGGCGTAGGTGTGCGTCGTCGTGATCTCGCCGTACGTCGCCTCGGACGTGTTCAGGTTGTGGTTGTAGGCGTCCGCGCCCGCCTCGCGCAGGCGTTCGGCCTGGCCGTCGGAGAGCAGACCGAGGCAGGCACACACCTCGACGCCCTCGTTCTGGTCCTTGATGGTCTTGATGGTGTCGGAGACCCGGTCCACGTCCCGGTCGGTCGGACCGCGCCCGGACGCCACCAGACAGACCCGCTTGGCGCCACCGGCGAGCCCGGCCGCGGCGGCCCTGGAGGCCTCGTCGGGCTTGAGCCAGCTGTACTTGAGGATGCCGGCAGTGGAGCCGAGCCGCTGGGAGCAGTAGGAGCAGTCCTCGGGGCAGAGGCCGGACTTGAGGTTGACCAGATAGTTCAGTTTCACCCGGCGCCCGTACCAGTGCCGGCGCACCTTCCCGGCCGCGGCCACCACGTCCAACAGCTCGTCGTCGGAGGTGCCGAGAACGGCGAGCGCCTCGGCACGGCTCAGCGGCTCGCGCCGGAGCCCCTTGTCCACCAGCGTGTTCAGCAGGTCCATGAGAGCCGATCCTGTCCTACCAGACCGCTCCCGGCCAAGGAGAGTTCGGACAACAGAGTGGGATCGACGTGTGGGTATCACCACATCGTGGGCGGCCGGTCGTGCCGTTAGTGTCTGTGCACTGCCTACAAAAGCCCTCGCCGCGCTGTCACACGACGGCGTGGCGTCGCGGGCTGCCCACACCACCCCGGAGGACCCATGGCGTTCGGCTGGATCGACGAGCAGGCGTCGGCGCGCCGCCGGGCCGGACTCGTACGCACCCTGCGTCCCCGTCCCGCCGACTCGCCGCTCCTCGACCTGGCGAGCAACGACTACCTCGGTCTCGCCCGGCACCCCGAGATCACCGAGGGCGCGGCCGAGGCCGCGCGCCGCTGGGGCGGCGGGGCCACCGGATCCCGGCTCGTCACCGGCACCACCGAGCTGCACGGCGAGCTGGAGCGGGAACTGGCCGACTTCTGCGGCTTCGAGGCGGCCCTCGTCTTCTCGTCCGGCTATGCCGCCAACCTCGCCGCCGTGACCGCGCTCGCGCCGCACGGCTCCCTGATCGTCTCGGACGCGGGCAACCACGCCTCCCTCATCGACGGCTGCCGACTGGCCCGGGGCACCACCCAGGTCGTGGCCCACGCCGACCCGCAGGCGGTCCGTAAAGCGCTGGGCACGGGCGGCCGCGGGCCTGCCGTCGCCGTCTCCGACACCGTCTTCTCGGTGGACGGCGACGCCGCCCCGCTGGCCGGACTCGCCGACGCCTGCCGGGAGTACGGCGCCGGGCTCGTCGTGGACGACGCCCACGGGCTCGGTGTCCTGGGCGACGGGGGCCGGGGC
>NZ_LRTR01000524.1 GCF_001550375.1 Streptomyces europaeiscabiei
GCCCGCGCGGTGGCGAGGGAGCTGCACACACGGCTGACGGCGTCGGGCCATGAAGCGGTGCGGCCCGACGCCGCCGTGGTGTCCGTACGCGCGCCGTCGCCGGATCAGGCGGTCCGGTGGGCTGCCAACTGCCGGGCGGCGGGTCTCGCCGTCGGCTGTTTCCGCCCACCGTCCGTGCCCGACGGTGTCTCGCGGTTGCGGTTGACCGCCCGCGCGGATCTCACGGAGGGGCAGATCGACCGAGCCGTGGGGATCATCGGCGATACGCGACCGTGAGTCGGCGTCCCGGCCGAGCGTCGCCACAAGCGGAAGTACGAACGCTGTCGGTGGTGGTCACCGCAGCGTGGTGATGAATCCCTCCCAGGCATCGGGGTCGAACAGCAGGGCGGGCCCTGCCATGTTCTTCGAGTCGCGCACGGCCACCAGGCCGGCCCAGCGGCCGGACCGGGGACGGGCCGTCTCCACACAGTTGTTCATCCCTGTACTGCGGCTGCTGCGCAGCCATCGCACTCCGCGCAGTTCGGTACTGGTGGGTACGTTCCGAGGCAGAGCGGACATGGTGCCTCCTTACGCGCCGGCGGCTAGCCCGGCGATGTAATCCAACGAGTCCTCGGGCGAAAGGGCGTGGATCTGAAGGGTGTTGAAGGCCTCGACATACGCCTTGAGGTCTTCTTTCCGTTCGAGGTAGAGGCTACTCGTCAAGTGGTCGAGAACAACCACGTCCAGATCGGAAGTGCTCGGAAATGAGAAGATTACGAAAGGTCCGGTGACGCCGATGTGCGCCCCGGCAGTGAACGGGAGTACCTGCAGTCGCACCTGAGGCAGCCGCGCCGCCTCGACCAGACGGGCCAGCTGCCGGGCCATGATCTCGGGACCGCCCACCTCGCGTCGGAGAACGCCCTCGTCGAGCACGGCGCTCAGCTCCATCGGCGGCCTCCCGCGCAGAACTTCCTGCCGCGCGAGCCGCACCTCCACGAGCGCGTCGAGTTTGTCGTCTTCCAGCCCCTCCACCGCGGCCCGTGTCACCGCCCGCGCGTACTCGGGGATCTGCAGCAGACCCGGCACCACCGAGGTCTCCAGCGTCCGCATCCCCCCGGCCTGCGACTCCAGACTGATGAAGTCCCGGTACGTCGGCGGTAGTACGCCCCGGTACGCGTGCCACCAGTTGTGCCGCCCGCCACCGTCCTCGGAGCCCGCGAGCGCGAGGAGTAGCTCCCGTAACCCGGTGTCCTCGATCCCGTACGCGTCCAGGAGCTTGCGGACGTCCGCGGGCTTCACCCCGCTGGCGCCCGTCTCGATCCGGCTCACCTTCGACTGGTGCCAGCCCACGCGATGGGCCGCCTCGATGCTCGTGAGCGCGGAACGGGTGCGCAGGACACGCAACTCGGCACCGAGCTTGCGGCGGCGCACCGCCGGACCGTACTGCATGGGATCCTCCTTCCGCCCGGCGCGCGAAGTCGGGGTGACGACAGAGGATGGACGAAGACCCCACCCGAATACGGTCGGCCGTCGGATAGTTCACCGCTTCGAGCGACAGATATATGCACATCTTGGTGGATCGCCCCTCGTGACAGCCCAGGTAGTGGCAGTCTGGCGCGAAGCACCAGTCCGGGACCGTAGTCGAACCATCCGCTCCCTGTCGGACACCGGTCCCGTGGGAAAGGGACGCCTCGCCATGGCAGATCACCTGGAAGCATCCGTCACTCTGCCGAGCGATCCCGCCTCGGTGTCCGCGGCCCGGAACTACGTCGCCACCGTGCTCGCCGAATGGGGCCTGCCGGGTGACACCGACATCGCGGACACCGTGCGCCTGATCGTGTCCGAACTCGCCACCAACGCCGTCCAGCACACGCTGGGTCAGTCGCCCACCTTCACCGTGGACCTCGCGCTCGACCGGGACGAGCGCCTGCGTATCGGTGTCACCGACAGCCATCCACGCTTTCCGAAACGTCTGCCGGCCGCCGTCCAGCAGGACAACGGCCGGGGCATGGTCATCATCCGCTGGCTGACCGCCGAGTTCGGCGGCAGGCTGAGCGTCAGACCCACCCGGGAGGGCGGAAAGACGGTGGCGATCGAACTTCCGTGGACGGCCCCCGTACAGCCGGTCACCGCAGGCGGTCCGCAGGAGACCTGACGGGCTCTCCTGCGCGGCGGCCGCCGACGTCGGCGTGGTGTCGTGGTCGGAGGGGCATCGTGGTCGGAGGGGCATCGTGGTCGGAGGGGCGTCCCACCGGCTTCGGGAGCACGGCCCACAGGATCAGGCGCGCGAGGAGCGTGGCGGCCCCGGCGGCGATCCCGGCCTTCCGGTCGACCGTCACGTCCACGACGAGCAGGACCGATCCGGTGGCGGCAGGCATCAGCACGATCAGGCCCGCGGTGGTCGGCCGGGAGGAGGCCGCCTGCGCGATGGCGGGCTCGACGTTCTGCTGGAAGAGCGAGCGGTGCAGGGCGGCCGTGACGGTGAAGGGCGTCGCCGCGAGGACCGTCGGCGGCAGGGGCACCACGTAGGTGGCGCGCTGTACGGAGTCAGGGCCCGGGAGCGCGGTGTGAAGGCCCGGTGTCAGCAGGAACGCGAAGAGGATCCGCACCCCGGTCCGGGTGACCGCAACTCGTGGAGCGGCTCGGAGAAACCGAGCGGTCGACGCGTTCGAGGGGGTGTGTCGTTATGTGCTTCGAGGGGGGTGTCTCGTTAGGTGCGGGGTGGGCGCGTTCTTCGGCCATGGGTGAACGTAGCCACTTCCGGCCGTGACACGCCCGTCGGGGGCGGCGGAGAGCCCCGCCGCCCCCGACGGTGAGTCAGCGGACCCGGCCGTACCAGACGCTCTTCGTCCAGAGCTTCTGCAGCTTGACGACGTCACCCGTCTTCGGCGAGTGCCAGATCTTTCCCTTCCCCGCGTAGATCCCGACGTGGTACACGCTCGATCCCGAGTGGAAGAAGACGAGGTCTCCGAGTTTGCGGTTGCCCGCGGAGATGTGCTTCGTCTTGTTGTACTGCTGCTGAGCAGTACGGGGCAGCTTCTTGCCCGCCTTCTTGAACGAGTAGAGCGTCAGCCCTGAGCAGTCGAACCTGCCCGGGCCCGTGGCGCCGTACTTGTAAGGGGAGCCCTTCTTGGAAGCCGCGACCTTGAGTGCCTTCGACGCCACGGTGGCGGCCTCGGCGCCGGATGCGGCGCCCGGTACCACGATGCTGCCGCTCACTGCGGCGATGGTGAGAGCCGAGGCCGTACCGGCCCGGGTCAACAGCGACGGGACACGATTCAGCGCAGTCATGCGCAACCCTTCGTCAGCCGCCTGTGAAGGATGACCTGTCGGATTCGGGCTGGCGAAGTTGCCCGGCCGCTGACGCGGCTTCACCCCAAGGGCTGCTCGGCGCGGTCATGGCTTGACCGTTCCGGCGACCCGTCGTGCTTGGGTCCTCCACTCCTGCCGATGCACTTCTGTCGACCGGTCATCCGGGCGGCGGCAGGACTCGGCGTCCACCCGGATCGCCCCGCCGCTGCGGCGGGGGCTTGTCGTCAGGAAGGGATCTTGGCGCACTGAAGTCCGAAAATCCCAACGGAACCGGGGATTTGTGGTCTTACTCACCACTCGCCCGTTCGGGTGGACAGGGTGTTTTCGGCAAGTGTGTCCCAGTGGTCGAGGAGGTCCGCACCAGCAATGGAATGTGGCGTTCCGGCCATGTACCAGGCGTGTTGCGCAACTTCACAGGTCCTCACGACGTATGGGCCGATGGGTCGATCGCGGTAGGCCGTCCGGAGGGCGCGAAGGCCGGACCGGACACTCCGTCAGTAGTACGGAGAGCGACCCGGGATCGGTTCAGGCGGGTGAGTCCTCCGGCTCCGGCGGCAGTGCCACCCGGCCGGCACGTCGCTCGCCGTCGAGGACCCGCAGGGCGCGCGCGAGTGTCGGGGCGTGCACCTCGTTCTCCCCGCGCCTGTGCATCAGTTCGAGCGCCTCGCGCAGAGCGGTCGCCTTGGCGACGAGCGCCTGCGCCGCCCGCAGCCCGCTGTAGGTGTCGCCCGGCCGAGCCGGATTGATCCGGCCGAGCAGATCGACCACGTCCAGATAGCAGTCGACCAGCTCCGCCTCGGCGCGTGTGAGCGCGGGCAACGGCGGCAGTTCGGGTGGGAGCATCAGCGCCTCACCTCGCGCCGGGGAGCGTGCGCGAGGTCTTGCGGCTCTGGATCACCTGGTCGGCCAGGCCGTACTCCACCGCCGCTCCGGCGTCCAGGAACTTGTCCCGCTCGATGTCGGCGCCGACCCGCTCCGGGCTCTGCCCCGTGTGCCGGACCAGCATCTCCTCCAGCTTCCGGCGGTTGCGCGTCAACTCCTCGGCCTGGATCACCAGATCGCTCGCCTGCCCCTCGATCCGGTCGGCCACCGCCGGCTGGTGGATCAGTACGCGTGCCCCCGGCAGCATGAACCGCTTGCCCGGCGTGCCCGCCGCCAGCAGCACCGCGGCGGCCAGCCCCGCCTGCCCCAGGCAGATGGTCTCCACGTCACAGGTGACGTACCGGATCGTGTCGTAGAGCGCCGTCATCGCGCTGAACGAGCCGCCGGGCGAGTTGATGTAGAGCGCGATGTCGCGGTCCGGCGACTGGTACTCGAGGTACATGAACTGCGCCATCACATCGTTCGCCGACGTGTCGTCGATCTGCGTCCCGAGGAACACGATCCGTTCCTCCAGCAGCTTCGAGTACGGATCCATCGTTCGCTGACCCGCACTGGTGCGCTCGGTGAACTCTGGCAGCACATGACGGGCCGACGGTTGACGGGCCGACGGTCGGTTCGCGGGCATGGGCACGCCTCCTCTGAGTGACTTCTGTACAGAATGTACAGGGCGTACGAGGCGATGGGGAGGGGGAGGGTCCATGGCTCCCCGGACCGGGGTGGTCCGGGGGGCCATGGGGTGCGGGTGGAGCGAGTTCAGTTGATTGCCGCGGGGGCCGGTCTGCCCGAGAAGGTGATCGGCGGCCAGCCCTTCGCGGCCGCGATCTCGGAGAGGGCGCTCGCTGTCGCGGCGGGCGTGACGACGTTCTCCTCCGGCGGCGTGTCGCCGTTCACTCCGCAGATCTCCACCGTGAAGCCGATCTTCAAGGAGTAGTGGGCGTCCTCTTCCTCCACGCTCGGGCCGGAACTCCCCGAGAACTCGGTGCCGGGCGGGAACTCCACCGCCGCCGCACTGCTCTCGGCGCCCAAGCTCACCGCCGTGGCCGCGTGTGCGCTCTCGACGCCCACACTCACCGCCGTGGCCGCGTGTGCCGTGCCGCTCGACGCGAGTGCCGCCCCCGCAGCCGCCGACCCCGAGTACCCGAGCAGTGAACGCCTGGAAAAGCCGGACGTCGCTTCCCCCGTTCGATTGTCATGGGCACCTCCTGGGGAGGTCGGCCCCGATCGTACGAACGGAGTGATCGCCGTGGGCCAGAATGGAATCTTCCGCTCAGGGCGGTGCGCGGCGCCCGGTCTAAACTGGACTCCATGGCCTACGAGATTCCGGTGACGCAAGCCAGGGCTGAGCTCGCCGATCTGATCAACCGCGTGGTCTACGGCGGCGAGCGCGTCGTTGTGACACGACACGGAAAGCCCCTCGTCGCCCTGGTCTCCGCCGCCGACCTGGAGCAGCTCGAAGCCCTCCAGGAACCCGCGGACGAGCCGGTGATCAGCGCCGTCTCCCGAGTCCGCGAGGTCGCCCCCTCGCCGAGGGAACAGCAGAGGTTCGGCATCGCGGCGGAGCATCGGGGGTCGGGGGCTTCGTAGGGGCCGCCTGTCCGCGGTCCGCGGTCCGCGGTCCGCGGTGCGGGGTCCGGGGCGCGCGTTCGGCGTCCCACGCTCGTTCGCGGACCCGTGTCGGCCCGTGTTCGTTCCCCGTTCGGTCCGTGCGTGTGGCCCCGCGTGCGGCGCGGTTGTGCCCGGCAGTCCAAAGGCCGTGCGCCCCGTCCGCTACAGCGGGGCGCACGGCCGTTCCGGGTGGTGGTGGTCGGGCTCGGCTCCGCGGCGGATCAGTGCGCCGGGACCGGTGCCGGGGCCGGTTCGGCGGAGGTCCGCTCCGTGGGCTTCGGACGGCGCTTGAGCAGGTCGCCCAGCAGGACGGCCGCCAGGCCGAAGGTCGCCCACCCGGTCAGGACGAGGGACGGGGCGAGGGCGGCGGCGCCGTCGAAGAAGGACACCGAGCGCAGCAGCGAGGCACCCGCACCCGGCGGGAGGAGCCGGCCGAGTGCGCCCGCCGGCTCGGGGAGCATCTGGGGTGCGGTGGATGCGCCCGCGAAGGGGTTGCCGAAGAACACGATGAGCAGGGCGCCCAGGCCGATGCCCGCCTTGCCGAACAATGCGGCGAGTCCGGCCACGGTGGCGCCGACCGCCAGGGTCGCCAGGCTCAACACGCCGGCCTCGACCCACCAGTGCCCGCCGAGCACGCCCAGCCAGCTGTCCGCGATCGCGGCGGCGGCCAACCCGACCAGCACGGCGGCCCCGACCAACGCGCCGGCCGCACGCCCCCGGCGCAGCCCGAACAGGGTGACCATGGCGCCGGAGGCGGTGCCTGCGAGGGCCAGCGGCAGCACGCTCGCACCGAAGGCCGAGCCCCGCGGGTCGTTCGGCGAGGTGGCCACCACATCGGTGGTCGCGACCCGGACACCCTCCTCGGCGGCCTGCTGGGTCACGGCCTGCTGCAGCAACTGGGCGACCATCGGGCTCGCGGCCGAGGCGGTGAGCAGCTTGGGTCCGGCCTGGGTGACGACCACCGCGCCGTATACGGTCCGGTCCTCGATCGCGTCCCGGGCGGCCGCCTCGTCGGTGTAGCGGTGGATCTCGAAGGCGCCCTCCCGCTGCTTCAGCTGCTGCTCGACCTGGGCGACGGCGGTGGCCGGTCCGGCCACACCGAGCGGAAGGTCGCGGGGCGCGGTCCGGGCGTTGGGCCAGGCGAAGGCCCAGAGCGCGAGCGCCGCGATGATCGGGATCAGGATGACGACCGCGACCATACGGCGATTCGGGGGAACCGGACGGGCCGGAGTCGATGTGCCGACGGCGGCGACGGCGGGGGTGGTGCCGGCGCCTGTGTCGGTGGCCTGGGCCGCGGTGGGTGCAGCGGACGGGGCGGACATGGCTCTCCTTGGTGGGGAGTGGGTGTGGGAGTCGCCGCAGTGGTCGCACGGCAACGGTGGGCGGCGGTGGGCCGTAAAAAGAAGGATCGTTCGTTTTCTTGAATCACCATGCTCTCGGCTCTGCGGCTTGTCAAGAAGGAACGTTCGTTTTACTTTTGGGCCATGCCCCGCGTATCCCAGGAACGTCTCGACGCCCGCCGCCGCCAGATCCTCGAAGCCGCCGCCCGCTGCTTCGCCCGTAACGGGTTCCACGCCACGTCCATGCAGGACGTGCTGAAGGAGGCCGACCTCTCCGCCGGGGCGGTCTACCGGTACTTCAGCGGCAAGGAGGAGCTGATCGCGGCGATCGTCGGGGAGGTCCTCGGCGAGCTGCGCGAGTCGTTCGAGGAGGCCGCGCTGCAGACCCCGCCGCCACCGCCGGACGTGCTGATCGGGGCGGTCCTGCGCCGGATCCTGCACCGGCAGCCGTCGTTCGGCGAGGCGGAGGAGTCCCTGTATCCGAGGCTGATGGTCCAGGTGTGGGCCGAGACGCTGCGCAATCCCGAGCTGCACGCGATCCTCGACAACGGGTTCGCCCAGGTCCGCAGGCCATGGATCAAGATCGTCGAGGGGTATCAGGACGCGGGGATGATGCGCGCCGACATCCCCGCCCTCAGCGTGGCGCGCACGATGGTCGCGCTCGCCCAGGGTTTCGCGGCCCAGTACGCGCTCTTCGGCGCCGTACCGATCCAGGTGGTGGAGCTGGGCGTGAAGGCGCTGATGAGCATGGAGGACAAGGACGCCCGGAGCTGAGCGGCACGTGCGTGGCACGTGCGTGGCACGTGCGTGGCACGTGCGCGGGACGTGCGTGGCACGTGCGCGGGACGTGCGTGGGACGTGCGTGGGACGTGCGTGGGGCGTCGGCGGACCGACCCGGTCCGGGGCGGGGCGACGCACGCGGATCACGGTCCGGTTAACGTTGCCGAAACGCCACCCAATTAGCCTGCGGCCACGCCACCAGGGAATGTGTCCGGTGGTGAGGCAACCGGACCCCGCACGGTCCGGAGCGAGGATGTGAGGTGGACGCCGTGCAACTGACCCCGCACGAGCAGGAGAGGCTGCTGATCCATGTGGCGGCCGACGTGGCGGAGAAGCGCCGGGCCCGCGGGCTGAAGCTGAATCACCCCGAGGCCGTCGCGCTCATCACCGCGCACATCCTCGAAGGTGCGCGGGACGGCCGTACGGTGGCCGAACTCATGGTGTCCGGGCGGCAGTTGCTCACCCGCGACGACGTCATGGAGGGCATCCCCGAGATGATCCACGACGTCCAGGTCGAGGCGACCTTCCCGGACGGCACCAAGCTCGTCACCGTCCACGATCCGATCGTCTGAGGGGCCTCGATGATTCCCGGAGAGATCCTCTTCGCCGAGGACCCGATCGTCTACAACGAGGGCCGTGAGGTCACCCGGCTCACCGTCCTCAACGCCGCCGACCGGCCCGTCCAGGTCGGCTCCCACTACCACTTCGCCGAGGCGAACCCCGGCCTGGAGTTCGACCGTGCCGCCGCGCACGGCAGGCGGCTGAACGTCGCCGCCGGCACCGCCGTGCGCTTCGAGCCCGGGATCCCCGTCGACGTGGAACTCGTCCCGCTCGTCGGCGCCCGCATCGTGCCGGGTCTGCGCGGGGAGACCGGAGGTGCCCTCGATGCCTGAGATCTCACGTGCCGCGTACGCGGACCTGTTCGGCCCCACCACCGGCGACCGCGTCCGGCTCGCCGACACCGATCTGTTCGTCGAGATCGAGGAGGACCGTTCCGGCGGGCCCGGACTCGCCGGTGACGAGGCCGTGTTCGGCGGCGGCAAGGTCATCCGCGAATCCATGGGCCAGGCGCGTGCTACGCGCGCAGAAGGCACCCCGGACACGGTCATCACCGGTGCGGTGATCATCGATCACTGGGGCGTCGTCAAGGCCGACATCGGCATCCGTGACGGCCGGATCACCGGTATCGGCAAGGCCGGCAACCCCGACACCATGGACGGGATCCACCCCGACCTGGTCATCGGCCCCGAGACGGAGATCATCGCGGGCAACGGGCGGATCGTCACCGCCGGTGCCGTCGACGCCCACGTCCACTTCATCTGCCCGCAGATCGCCGACGAGGCGCTGTCGTCCGGTGTCACGACACTGGTCGGTGGCGGTACGGGACCGGCGGAGGGCTCGAAGGCCACGACGGTCACCCCCGGCCCCTGGCACCTCGCCCGGATGCTGGAGGCGATGGAGCAGTACCCGCTGAACATCGGCTTCCTCGGCAAGGGCAACACGGTCTCGCACGAGGCGATGCTGTCCCAGATCCGGGGCGGCGCCCTCGGCCTCAAGCTGCACGAGGACTGGGGTTCGACCCCGGCCGTCATCGACGCCTCCCTGACCGTCGCCGACCGGACGGGCATCCAGGTCGCCATCCACACGGACACGCTCAACGAGGCCGGGTTCGTCGGTGACACGCTCGCCGCGATCGCCGGACGCGGCATCCACGCGTACCACACCGAGGGCGCCGGCGGCGGGCACGCGCCCGACATCATGACCGTGGTGTCCGAGCCGCACGTGCTGCCCAGCTCCACCAACCCGACCCGGCCCTACACCGTCAACACCGCCGAGGAACACCTCGACATGCTGATGGTCTGCCACCACCTGAACGCGGCCGTGCCGGAGGACCTCGCGTTCGCGGAGTCCCGTATCCGGCCGTCCACCATCGGCGCCGAGGACATCCTGCACGACCTGGGCGCCATCTCGATCATCTCCTCCGACGCGCAGGCCATGGGCCGGGTCGGCGAGGTCATCCTGCGGACCTGGCAGACCGCTCACGTGATGAAGCGGCGGCGGGGTGCGTTGCCGGGCGACGGCCGTGCGGACAACCGTCGAGTACGTCGCTATGTCGCCAAGTACACGATCAACCCCGCCCTCGCACAGGGGCTCGCCCGCGAGATCGGCTCCGTCGAGACGGGCAAGCTCGCCGACCTCGTCGTCTGGGACCCCGCGTTCTTCGGCGTCAAGCCGCAGCTCGTGATCAAGGGCGGGCAGATCGCGTACGCGCAGATGGGCGACGCGAACGCCTCCATCCCCACCCCGCAGCCGATCCTTCCGCGTCCCATGTTCGGGGCCATCGGGCGGGCGCCCGCCTCGAACTCGTTCAACTTCGTGGCGCCGCTCGCCATCGAGGACGGGCTGCCGGAGCGGCTCTCGCTGGGGAAGCGGTTCGTCGCCATCGAGTCGACCCGTGGGGTCACCAAGGCCGACATGCGCGAGAACGACGCGCGGCCCGAGGTGCGCGTCGACCCCGACAGCTTCGCCGTGCACATCGACGGGGAGTTGGTGGAGGCTACGCCGGCCGCCGAACTTCCCATGGCGCAGCGGTACTTCCTCTTCTGATGGCCGAGGTGGGATGCGTGATGGCCGAGGCGCGATGCCCGGTGCTCGGGGCGCGATGCCTGATGTTCGGGGTCCGGGTTGTCTAGGGCCGCGCTTCTCGTCCTGGCCGACGGCCGGTTCCCCGCCGGAGGGCACGCGCACTCCGGCGGGGCCGAGGCGGCCGTCAAGGCCGGGCTGATCACCGGGGCGCGGGAGCTGGAGGCGTTCTGCCGGGGGCGGTTGCACACGGCGGGGCTGGTGG
>NZ_LRTR01000525.1 GCF_001550375.1 Streptomyces europaeiscabiei
GCGGGGCTGGTGGCGGCGGCGCTGGCCGCCGCGGCCGCGCTCGGGGTGGATCCGTCGGCCCTGGACACAGCCGCCGATGCCCGGACGCCGTCCGTAGCCCTGCGGATCGCTTCGCGGAAGCTGGGGCGGCAGCTGATGCGGGCGGCGCGGGCGACCTGGCCGTCGGAGGAACTGGAGGCGCTGGCGCGGGAGTTCCCCAAGGGGGCGCATCAGCCGGTCATGTTGGGGCTGACGGCGAGGGCGGCCGGGCTGGGGCCGGACGATGCGGCGTACTGCTCCGCGTACGAGAGCGTGAGTGGGGCGGCCGGTGCGACGGTGCGGTTGTTGAGTCTTGATCCGTTCGACGCGACCGGGGTGCTCGCGCGGTTGGCTCCCGAGATGGATGTGGTGGTGGGAGCGGCTGTCGATGCGGCTCGGGGGGTGGGTGTTGCCGGGGTGGGGAGCCTGCCTGCGGCTTCCGCGCCCCTGTTGGAGATCAGTGCGGAGGTGCATGCGGCGTGGCCTGTGCGGTTGTTCGCGTCCTGAGTTCTCACGCCCCCGCCGCCCCTACCCGTCCCATCCTTCAAGGGCTGCGCCCTTCGACCCCCGGCCGCGGGTCCGGTGGGGCTTCTCGCGCGGTTCCCCGCGCCCCTGAGAAGCAGGGGCCGCGCCCCGTGCTTTTCGGCCCGAAGGGGCCGTAGGCCCCAAAGGGGTGCGGGGAACCGCGCGGCCGGCCTCCACCCACCCGCAGCCGCCGCACAACCGTCCCACCCGACCTCTCGCGCGATCCACAGCAGAAGAAGGAGCGCAGCCATGCATCTCGACCACTCCCACTCCCACGACGGCCCCTCAGCCGTCGGTGCCGACGCGCATCGCCCCGACGGGACTCGTCGGGCCCTGCGTATCGGGCTCGGCGGGCCCGTGGGGTCCGGTAAGACGGCCACGGTCGCCGCCCTCTGTCAGGCCCTGCGGGACGAGTTGTCGCTCGCGGTCGTGACGAACGACATCTACACGCGCGAGGACGCCGAGTTCCTGCTCCGCGAAGCCGTGCTGCCCCCCGAGCGGATCACGGCGGTGGAGACGGGGGCGTGCCCGCACACCGCGATCAGGGACGACATCTCCGCGAACCTCGAAGCGGTGGAGGATCTGGAGGACGAGGTCGGCCCGCTCGATCTCATCCTCGTCGAGTCCGGGGGCGACAACCTCACCGCCACCTTCTCCAGGGGCCTCGTCGACGCGCAGATCTTCGTGATCGACGTGGCCGGCGGGGACGACATCCCGCGAAAGGGCGGGCCCGGCGTCACCACCGCCGACCTGCTCGTCGTCAACAAGACCGACCTCGCGCCGTACGTCGGGTCCGACCTCGGCCGGATGGCCGCGGACGCGAAGGCGCAGCGGGCGGAGCTGCCGGTGGTGTTCCAGTCGCTGCGGAGCGAGGCCGGGGTCGGCGACGTCGCCGCGTGGGTGCGGGAGAAGTTCGCGGCGTGGACGGCATGACGACGGCCGGAGATGTGGCGACAGCCGGGGACGTGACGGCGAACGGAGACGTGACGACGGCCGGGGCCATCGGGGACATGACGACGGCCGGGGACGTGACGGCGAACGGAAACGTGACAGCGAACGGAGACATGACGACGGCCAGGGCGGTGACGGCGAACGGGGACATGGGGACCGCCGGCGTCAAGGCCACCGCACGGATCGCGGCCCGCGCCGACGGACGCGGCGGTACGGCTCTGCCCGTACTGGAGAGCCATGGACCGCTGGCGTTGCGTCGCACGCGGGGGAGCGGCGACGAGGCGAGGGTCATGCTGGTGGGGGCCATGAGCGGGCCGCTCGGCGGGGATCGGTTCGCCGTCGAGGCGGAGGTCGGCGAGGGGGCCCGGCTGCGTGTCGGGTCGGTCGCCGCGACGATCGCGTTGCCGGGGCAGGCCAAGGGGGAGGCACATTACGGCGTGCGGGTCGATGTCGCTGCCGGAGGCGAACTGCGCTGGCTGCCCGAGCAGTTGATCTCCGCGAGGGGCAGCGATCTGCGGGTGTGGACGCGAGTGGAACTCGCCGTCGGGGCGCGGCTGGTGTTCCGGGAGGAGCAGGTGCTCGGGCGGGTCGGGGAGGAGTCCGGGCGGCTCACCAGCCGGCTCAGTGTGTGGTGGGGCGGACGGCCGTTGCTCGATCAGCAGGTGGGGTGCGGGCCGGGGGCTCCCGGTGGCTGGGACGGGCCCGCCGTGCTGGGCGGGTTCCGGGCCCTGGGACAACTCGTCGTCGTGCGGCCGGAGTTCGCCGAGCGGGTGCCCGAGCCGAGAGTGTGGGGGGAGACCGCCGCGCTCACTCCGCTCGCCGGACCCGCCGTACTCGTCAGCGCCCTCGCGCCCGACGCGCTGCGGCTGCGGCGCGTGCTCGACGAAGCCCTTGCCGAGCTGGACGGTTGAAGAGCCCCTGAGTCGGAGATCCGCTGAACGGGACTTTCCGCACCGGTTATCGGATTAGTAAAGAACTGCTCGCTCCTCTGTTCTCAGACACCTCACAGGCACGAGGATCCCCGTGACCATTCGAATCTTCGAAACTATGTACGGGGAGTTCCCTCTTGAGAGGTATGAGGCCGACCAGAAGGGCGGCAGCGTTCGGCTCCGCCGGACTGCTCGTCACGGCGACCCTGATAGCGGGTGCCGTCGCCGCCCCCGTGGCAAGTGCCGCGGACAGCGCGCGTGCGGAGAACCGCGAGGCCAAGGGCGTCGCCGTCGCCGCAGCGAAGGCGGCGAAAAAGGGCGTCAACTGGCAGGACTGTCCCGAGAGCTGGGGCCTGGAGAAGCCGATCAAGTGCGGCTGGGTCACCGTGCCCCTGGACTACGCCAAGCCGAACGGCAAGCAGATCGAGCTCGCCGTGGACCGTATGGGCAGCACCGGTACGAAGGAGGAGCGTCAGGGCGCGCTCGTCTACAACCCGGGCGGTCCGGGCGGCTCGGGACTGCGCTTCCCGCGCCGGGTCACGACCAAGGCCCCGCTGTGGGTCAACACGTCCAAGGCGTACGACTTCGTGGGCTTCGACCCGCGGGGTGTCGGCAAGTCGGCGCCCATCTCCTGCGTCGACCCGCAGGAGTTCGTGAAGGCGCCCAAGATGGACCCGGTCCCGGACTCCGAGGCCGACAAGCAGAAGCAGCGCAAGCTGGCGGCCGAGTACGCGGCGGGCTGCAAGAAGCGCAGCGGCGAGATGCTGCCGCACATGACGACGCCGAACACCGCGCGTGACCTGGACGTCATCCGGGCTGCCCTGGGGGAGAAGAAGCTCAACTTCCTCGGCGTCTCCTACGGCACGTACATCGGCGCCGTCTACGGCACCCTCTTCCCGAACCACGTGCGCCGCATGGTCGTCGACAGCGTGGTGGACCCCTCCCGGGAGAAGATCTGGTACCAGGCCAACCTGGACCAGGACGTCGCGTTCGAGGGCCGCTGGCAGGACTGGACGAAGTGGGTCGCGCAGAACGACGCGACCTACCACCTCGGGAACACCCAGGCCAAGGTGCAGGCGAAGTGGCTGGAGCTGCGCGCCACCGCGAAGAAGAAGCCCCTCGGCGGGCTCGTCGGCCCGGCCGAGCTGATCTCCTTCTTCCAGAGCGCCCCTTACTACGACTCCTCGTGGGCTCCCACCGCCCGGGTGTGGAGCAAGTACGCCGCCGGTGACACCCAGGCGCTGGTCGACGCGGCCGCCCCGGACCTCACCGACACCGCGGGCAACGCCGCCTCGGAGAACGGCAACGCCGTCTACACGGCGGTCGAGTGCACCGACGCCAAGTGGCCCACCAGCTGGAAGAAGTGGGACCGCGACAACACGAAGCTGCACAAGAACCACCCGTTCATGACCTGGGCCAACGCCTGGATGAACCTGCCGTGCGCCACCTGGCAGTCCAAGCAGTACACCCCGGTGACCGTGAAGACGAAGGAGGGCCTGCCGCCCGTCCTGATCGTCCAGGCCGAGCGTGACGCGGCCACGCCGTACACGGGTGCCGTCGAACTGCACAAGCGGTTCAAGGGCTCCCGTCTGATCACGGAGAAGAACGCCGGCTCCCACGGAGTCACCGGCCTGGTCAACTCCTGTGTCAACGAGCGCGTGGACACCTACCTGCTCACCGGCGCGGTGGGCGAGGCCGACGTGACGTGCGACCCGCACGCCACCCCGGCTCCGTAGGTCCGGCCGTAGGTCCATGAGAGACGGAAGGGGGCGACCGGAAAGCCCGGTCGCCCCCTTCCGCATGTACGCACGCGGTCACGCCGGGCGCCCCGTCGGCCACGCGTCCTCCGCCACGTGGTCGAAGAGGTCCCCGTAGAACTCGGCCATCCTGGGACACGCCTCCCGCGGGTACCGTCCGCCCGGGGCGGCTCCTCGGCTCGGCTCGGCGATGTCGTGGACTTCCGCCGGGTGGGAGCGGCTCCCGCCGCCGTACGCGAGGACCTGCCAGGGCTCGCTCAACTCAGTGGCATGCGCGGGAACTTGCGCTCCTTCGTCGCCGCGGCCTCCTCCGCCTTCACCACGGCCGCGTACTGGTCGACGTACTCCTGCTCGGAGAGCGAGAGGATCGCGTACATGATCTCGTCGGTGATCGCGCGCAGGACGGCCTTCTCGCTCTCCATGCCCTCGTAGCGGGAGAAGTCGAGGGGCTTGCCGAAGCGGATCACGACGGGGTGGATGTTGGGGATGACCTTGCCCGGGGGCTGCGCCTCGAAGGTGCCGATCATGGCGCAGGGGACGACGGGCACACGGGCCCTGAGCGCCATGACCGCCACACCGACCTTGCCCTTGTAGAGGCGGCCGTCGTGCGAGCGGGTGCCCTCCGGGTAGATGCCGAGGAGTTCGTCCTTGCTCAGCACGCCGAGCCCCTCGCGGATGGCGGCCTGGCCCGCCTCCTTGCCGGAGCGGTCGACCGGGATCTGTCCGGCGCTGTGGAAGAAGAACGCCGTCAGCCGGCCCTTGAGGCCCGGACCGGTGAAGTATTCGGCCTTCGCCAGGAACGTGATGCGGCGTTTGAGGATCGCGGGCATCAGGAAGTGGTCCGAGAAGGACAGGTGATTGCCCGCGACGATGGCCGCGCCCGACGGCGGTACGTGTTCGAGGCCTTCGATGCGAGGCCGGAAGACCAGTCTCAGCAGCGGACCCAGAAACACGTATTTGAGCAGGTAGTAGAACACGGCGTCTCCCTCGCGCTACCGGTTCGGCTCTATGGACGTGTTCCGCCAGGTCACAGCAGACACGCGCGCACGCGATCGTCTTGCGGGTGTGGCCGCCTGCGGCCGGGTCTGATCGGACTCACGCTGACTCCTTGCTGACTTTGCCGACGCTGCGTCAGGCGCATGAGCGCTGGTGAGCCTCGTCCTGCGTGTCGACGATTGATCGTAGCCCTCCGCGCCATGTCACCGGGAGCACCCCGACCCCTCGCAATCGCCTTGCGCGGTCTTCCGGCCGAACCGTGTGGCAGCAGGCGTCGGGTGTTCCGGGTGGCGCCCACCATCAGAAGCCCGACGGCGAACGAGATGCCCGCACTCCCGGCGGCCCCGGTCGGCACCTCCTCGGCGCAGGTGCCCCACGGAGCCTTCACCCTGCGGCTGGGGTAGGTGAATTCGACCCCGCCGCCGTGGACGATCGGAGGCGATCCCCGTGACGGTCAGGGCCACCGTCTCGCGCCCGCACCGGCGTCCGCGTGCAGCCGGGCCGCCCACGGCAGGTCCGCGGTCATCGACCGATCGACGTCGACGATCTCCTGCCCGTACGAGGTCCGGTAGCCGGTCGGGTACGGGCGAAGCGCGTGCTCGATCACGTGGGAACGGCCGTACCGCCCGGCCCCAGCCGCCGCTGCGCCTCCCGGGCGCTCGCGGCCATACGGTCCGCCTCGGCCGCCGGCCTCTCCCGGCCCGAGTCGGTGAGGGCGAAGGTACGACGTGCCCGGCCGCCCACCACTTCCCCGGCCGCGATCCCGATCAGCCCTTCCTCCAGCAGCCTGTCCAGCGCCCCGTACGTGCCCCCGTACGCGGCACCACCCGGCCGCCCGTGATGGCCTTGACCTCCTGGGCGACGGCACAGCCGTGCCGCGGCGCGTTCGCCGGGGCGGTCAACAGCAGCAAGGTCGGCTCCTGCATACCTCGCTCACTCATGCCGACAGAGCATTCCGTCCGGCGATCACTCATGCCGACAGAGCATTCCGTCCGGCGGACCATCCGCCTGATCCACATGCCGTCACCCGCGTGCTGGCTTAGCGTCGGCATATGGGCGTCAGGCGTTGCGCCGCATGACCGGGTCCGGAGAGGAGCCGGGTGTGGTCGATCCGCTGGGTGAGACCCTCGCGGCGGCGGTGCGCCGCACCGGCGCCAGGTCCGGGGGTGTCTACCTGCTGGACCCGGCGGAAGCGGTGCTGGGTCTGGTCGCGCTGTGCGGTGTACCGGTCGATGCCTTCGCACCGTGGTGGCGGGCCCCCTACTCCGTCCATGGTCCGAGCCAGGACGCGATACGCAACGACCGGCTCGTCTGGGTGAGTTCCCTGGACGAGCTGGCCCGCTGCTACCCACGCGTCGCGGCGAGCATCCCCTACCAGGTCGCGTTCGCGGTCGTCCCGCTCAGAGCGGTCCGGCACTGCCGGGGTGCGCTGCTGCTGATGTGGTCACCCGGCCGTTCCCCCTGTCTCAGCCGCCGTGAGCGCGGGCGCATCGTCTCCAGCGCCCGCCGCATCGCCCGCGTGCTGGACGCGGCCACCCTCCCGCCGGTCATTCCGGACCGGCCACGTTTCGTCCGTCCCCACCACGCCGAGCCGAGACCGCAGTCCGGGCTCGCGGCGGCCGAACTGGTGGAGCGCCTGCCCCTCGGCACGCTCGCCCTCGACCTGGGCGGGTGCGTCACCTATGTGAACGCCGCGGCCGCCGGCCTGCTGGGCAGACCGGCGGAGCAGCTGCTGGGAACGCAGCCGTGGCAGTCACTGACCTGGCTCGACAACATCGCGTACATGGACGCGTACCGCACCGCCATGAGCAGCCGCGAGCCGCTCGCCCTGACCGTCCTGCGCCCGCCGGACCAGTGGCTCGACCTCCGCCTCCACGCGGACGACAGCGGCACCAGCGTCCTCATCGCCCCCGCCCCCTCCTCCAAGCCGCTCGGCGCGCAGCCGGCCTTCACCGGCGCTCCGTCACACAGCCGCATCCACCTGCTGATGGCTCTGGCAGCCGCACTGACCGAAACCCTCGGCGTCCAGGACGTCGTCGACCTGGTCGCCGAGCGGATTCTGCCCGCCTTCGGCGCCCACGGCATGATCATGTCCACCGCCGACGCCGGCCGCATCCAGATCATCGGGCACCGCGGCTACGACCCCGCCGTCATCGAGCGGTTCGACGGCCTGCCCACGGACGCCGACCTGACCCCCGCCGGCCGTGCCCTGACCACGGGCGCCTCCTCGTTCTTCGCCGACCGCGGCGAACTGTCCCGTCTCTACCCGAGGGCCCCGCAGATCACCGACAAGCACGCGTGGGCCTTCCTGCCGCTGCTCAGCTCCGGACACCCCATCGGCTGTCTCCTCCTCGCCTACAACGACCCTCATCCCTTCACCGCCGCCGAGCGCTCGATCCTCACGCCCCTCGCCGGGCTCATCGCCCAGGCCCTGGACCGCGCACGCCTCTACGACGCCCAGCACAACCTCGCCCACGCCCTCCAACAGACCCTGCTGCCCCACGCCCTGCCCGCCGTGACCGGACTCGACGTCGCCGCCCGCTACCTTCCCGCCAGCCACGGCATGGACATCGGCGGCGACTTCTACGACCTCTTCCGCCTCACCGACACGACCGCCGCGGCGGTCATCGGCGACGTCCAGGGCCACGACATGACGGCGGCCGCCCTCATGGGCCAGGTCCGCATGGCCGTCCACTCCCACGCCACGGCCGGAGCCGCTCCCGACCAGGTCCTCGCCCGTACCGACCGCGACCTCGCCGACCTGAACGCCAGCCGTTTCGTCTCCTGCCTCTACGCCCACCTCGACCTCGCCCGCCACCAGGTCACGCTCGCCAGCGCCGGACATCCACCCCCGCTGGTGCGACACCCCGGCAACCGCACCCACCCCGTCGACATCCGTCCCGGCCCTCCTCTCGGCATCGGTGTCGGAACCCCCTCGTACCCGCTCACCACGCTGTCCCTGGCCCCGGAAACGCTCCTGGCCCTCTACACCGACGGCCTCGTGGAGAACCCCGGCACCGACATCGCACAGAACATCACCGGCCTCGCCCACCATCTCGGCGAGGCCGGTGACCTCCCTCTGCACCAACTCGTGGACAGCCTCGTGCGCCACACCCGCCGCACCGGCCTGCACACCGACGACATCGCCCTGCTCCTGCTGCGGCCCACCGCACCGCTGAGCCATGAGCCGACCGGGTCCGGTGCCCCGGCACCTCACATCTGGAGCTCGGGCCAGACGTAGTACGAGTCGAACGGGCCACCGCTGATGTGGACGAGCCTGACGAAACTCGTCGCCGACAGTTCACCCCGGGAGAGACGGTCGGCGTTTCTGGTGTCGAGGCAGATGCCGTTGACCTTGTAGTCGGGCTCCAGCAGCTCTCTGAAGAACCGCTCGGGGTCGGGGCTCATCGCCTCCCAGTCCCCTTCGTCGAGTTCGATCTCGAAGACTTCGAGAGTCTGCGGCTCACCGTCGTTCTTGCGGACCGTCGCCATGATGGGGTGTCCTCCCGGAAGTGAATGGGCCTCCTCCCAGCTTGTACACCCGGGCCTCGTCGGCAAGTCGACCGAGAGTTCCTCGGGCCGCGCGGCCCTCGCACCCCGCGGAGCCGGCTATCAGGAACCCTCCTTCAGGACCTCCCCCAACGTTTCCAGCGCCGACCGGAGCTCCGTTCCCGTGATCGTCAGGGGCGGTGCCAGGCGGATGGTCGAGCCGTGGGTGTCCTTGACCAGGATTCCCGCCGCCATGAGGCGGTGGCTGATCTCACGGCCCGTGCCGAGCGCGGGGTCGATGTCGACGCCCGCCCACAGCCCGCGTGCCCGGAAGCCCACCACGCCCCGGCCGACCAGTTCAGTGAGCCCCTCCCGCAGGACCCCGCCCAGTTCGGCGGCCCTGTGCTGGAACTCCCCGGTGCGCAGCAGCTCGACCACCGCCGAGCCGACCGCCGCCGCGAGGGGGTTGCCGCCGAAGGTCGAGCCGTGCTCGCCCGGACGCAGGACCGACAGCACCTCGCGTCGGGCCACCACCGCCGACACCGGCACGATGCCGCCACCGAGCGCCTTGCCGAGCAGCACGGCGTCGGGCAGGACGTCCTCGTGCTCGACGGCGAGCGTGCGGCCGGTACGGCCGAGGCCCGACTGGATCTCGTCCGCGATGAACAGGCAACCCGTGCGGCGGGTCAGCTCGCGGACCCCGCGCAGATAGCCGTCGTCCGGGATGAGAACGCCCGCCTCGCCCTGGATGGGCTCGATCAGCACCGCGGCCGTCGTCTCGTCGATCGCCGCCTCCAGCGCGGCGAGGTCGTTGTACGGGACCACACGGAAGCCGGGCGTGAAGGGGCCGAAGCCGTCGCGGGCCACCGGGTCCGTGGAGAAGCTGACGATCGTCGTCGTACGGCCGTGGAAGTTGTCGGCGGCGACGACGATGGTGGCCCGGTCGGCGGGGACGCCCTTCACCTCGTACGCCCATTTGCGGGCCACCTTGATCGCGCTCTCCACGGCCTCGGCGCCCGTGTTCATCGGCAGCACCATGTCCAGGCCGGTCAGCGCGGCCAGCGACTCGGCGAACTCGGCGAGCCGGTCGTTGTGGAAGGCCCGCGAGGTGAGGGTGAGCGTGTCGAGCTGGCGGTGCGCGGCCTCGATCAGCGCCGGGTGGCGGTGGCCGAAGTTGAGGGCGGAGTAGCCGGCCAGCATGTCCAGATAGCGGCGGCCCTCGACGTCCTCGACCCAGGTGCCCTCGGCACGGGCGACGACCACGGGCAGCGGGTGGTAGTTGTGCGCGAGGACGGGCTCCTCGGCGCGGATGAGGTCGGCCGACGAACGCGTGGGGGCGGGAGCGGTCATGAGCGGACCTCCAGGGTCACGGGGCGGATCGCCTGCACCGGGCGGCGGGTCTCCTGAGTCACGGGCGGATCTCCTGAGTGACGCACTTGATGCCGCCGCCGGCCTTCTGGAACTCCGACAGGTCGACGGGGACGGGAACGTAGCCCTGCCGGGTGAGCTGGTCGGCGAGTTCCTTGGCGCGGGGCGAGATGAACACATGGCGGCCGTCGGACACCGAGTTGAGGCCGAAGGCCATGGCGTCCTCGCGCGTCGCGATCACCGCGTCCGGGTAGAGCCGGGCGAGGACCGCGCGGCTGCCGGGCGAGAACGCCTCCGGGTAGTACGCGATGTTGCCCGCGGAGCCGTCGCCGCCGTCGTCGAGGACGAACAGGGCGGTGTCCAGATGGTAGAAGCGCGGGTCCACCAGCTGGAGGCTGATCACGGGGACGCCGAAGAACTCCTGCGCCTGTCGATGGGCCTCACGGGTGGTGCGAAAGCCGGTCCCGGCGAGGAGATAGCGGCCGGTCGGCACCAGGTCGCCCTCTCCCTCGCACACCGACTCGGACCGCAGCACGTCGTACCCGGCGCTCTTGAACCAGGCGTCGTACGCGGTGGACTCGGGGCGCCGCTCGGGCGCGTGGAACAGCGAGCCGAGGACACGGCCGCCGAGGACGAGCGCGCAGTTGGCCGCGAACACCATGTCGGGCAGCGCCGCCACCGGCTCCACGGTGTCCACGGTGTGGCCGAGGGTCCGGTAGGCGTGGATCAGTTCCTGCCACTGATCCCGGGCGAGGTCGACGTCCACGGGGGTGTCCGGATGCATCCAGGGATTGATCGAGTACTGCACGGCGAAGTGTCTGGGTTCACAGACGAGAAAGCGCCGAAGGCGCGGCACACGGCTGTCGGGCACAGAGGGTTTCTCCGCTTCCTGCGGTGTCGGCTGGGATATCACCAAGGTAGGAATCGGGACCGGCGCACGACAAGGAACAAACGTTGCGTGTTCGCGCAGTAATGCTGCGTATTGATCGAGCTCAACGCATGTTCGCTGCGTCCTGGGTCGCTCCGGCCTCCGGAGCCTCCGGCAGCAGGTGCGACAGCACCATGTAACTGATCGTCTTCCGGATGAACGGCTCGGTGCGGATCCGCTCCAGCACCTCCTCGAAGTGCTCCACGTCGATGGCCCGTACGTGCAGCAGCGCGTCCGCGCCACCGGTCACCGTCATCGCCGCGGTGATCTCCGGGTGGTTGCGCACGACCTCCGCGAGCCGCCGGGGCGGCGCCGCGCCCTCGCAGTACACCTCCACGTACGCCTCCGTGCGCCACCCGAGCGCCGCCGGCTGCACCGTCGCCGTGAACCCGGTGATCACCCCGGTCTCGCGCAGCCGGTCCACCCGCCGCTTCACCGCGGTGGCCGAAAGGCCGATGTCCGAGCCGATCTCGGCGAAGCTGGTCCTCGCGTTCGCCATCAACGCCGTGATGATCTTGCGGTCGAGCTCGTCGAACGCCGCGGACTTGCTGTTCATGCGGGCACTGTATCCAGCGAGGGGGCCCACGGCCCCCGGCGTGAAGCCCTCCGGCGCGCGCCCGTGTGCATGCGTACGAATTACTCCTACACTCCACGTTCATGCTGCGCGCGCTCGCCGTCGATGACGAGAAACCCTCCCTGGAGGAACTGCTGTACCTGCTGAACGCCGATCCACGGATCGGCAGCGCCGAGGGCGCGGGCGACGCCACCGAGGCACTGCGGAGGATCAACCGCGCCCTGGAGTGCGGACCCGACGGACCCGAGGCGATCGACGTCGTCTTCCTCGACATCCACATGGCCGGACTCGACGGCCTCGACCTCGCCCGCCTCCTCACCGGGTTCGCCCGGCCCCCGCTCGTCGTCTTCGTCACCGCGCACGAGGGCTTCGCCGTCCAGGCCTTCGACCTCAAGGCCGTCGACTACGTCCTCAAGCCCGTCCGCCGGGAACGCCTCGCCGAGGCGATACGCCGGGCCGCCCAGCTCCGCGACACGGCAACGGCCGTGGCCCCGCCGATCCCGGTCCACGAACCCGACCCCGACCAGATACCCGTCGAACTCGGCGGTGTCACCCGCTTCGTCGCCGTCGACGACATCACACACGTCGAGGCCCAGGGCGACTACGCCCGACTCCACACCCCCCAGGGCAGCCACCTCGTCCGCATTCCCCTGTCCACCCTCGAAGAGCGCTGGCGCGCACGCGGGTTCGTCCGCATCCACCGCCGCCATCTCGTCGCCCTGCGGCACGTCGGCGAACTCCGCCTGGACGCGGGCACCGTCAGCGTCCTCGTCGGCCCGGTGGAGCTCCAGGTCAGCCGCCGCCACGCACGCGAGCTGCGCGATCTGCTGATGCGCCGGACCACGGGCTGAGGAGCCGCCATGCCGAACGACCCCACCGAACGCCGCGTCGTCGTCACCGGAGTGCCCCGCCGCACCCGCCGCGGCACCGGCCACCACCGCCCCCGCACCGAGATCGACGAACAGACCACACTCGGCCACACCTACGTCAGCTCCCTCATGCGCAGCCAACTCCGCGCCGCCCTCTCCGTGTTCGCGGTCCTGGTCCTGCTGGTCGCCCCCCTGCCCCTGGTCTTCTCCGCGATGCAGGACGGCGCCGGCCTGGAGTGGGCCGTCCTCGGCTTCGGCATCTACCCGCCCCTGGTCCTGCTCGCTCACTGGCACGTACGCCGCGCCGAACGCAACGAGCAGGACCTCGTCCGGCTCGTCGAGGACCGCTGAGCGGCGCAAGCAGTGAACCCGTGAACGAGGAGACCGAGAGCAAGGCATGAACGAGAACTACGCCGTCCCCGCGGTCGCCCTCGTCGTCGTGGCGACCGTCTTCGTCGGCGCCTTCGGCCTGCGCATCTCCCGGACCACCTCCGACTTCTACGTCGCCTCCCGCACCGTCGGCCCCCGCCTCAACGCGGCCGCCATCAGCGGCGAATACCTCTCCGCCGCCTCCTTCCTCGGCATCGCCGGCCTCGTCCTCGTCCAGGGCCCCGACATGCTCTGGTACCCGGTCGGCTACACCGCCGGCTACCTCGTCCTGCTGCTGTTCGTCGCCGCCCCGCTGCGCCGCTCCGGCGCGTACACCCTGCCGGACTTCGCCGAGGCGAGGCTCGCCTCCAAGACCGTACGACGGCTCGCGGGGGCCTTCGTCGTCGGCGTCGGCTGGCTCTACCTGCTGCCCCAACTCCAGGGCGCCGGACTGACGTTGAACGTGCTCACCGACGCGCCCGAGTGGCTCGGCGGCGTCATCGTCGCCGTCGTCGTCTCCGCCACGGTCGCCGCCGGCGGCATGCGCAGCATCACCTTCGTCCAGGCCTTCCAGTACTGGCTCAAACTCACCGCCCTCCTCGTCCCCGCGCTCTTCCTCGTCCTCGCCTGGCAGGGCGACGGCGCCCCGCGCCACGCCTTCGACGAGCCCGCCGAGTTCCGTGAACAGCGTGTCGTCCGCATCGACGAGACCCTCGACCTGTTGCTCACGAGCCCGCTGACCGTCACCGCCTCCGGCACGATCGACGGCCGCCGCCACGACAACGAACGCGTCGACCTGCCCACCGGCACCCACCGCATCGACCGGGGCACCCGCCTGACCTTCACCAAGGGCGACACCGTCCCCGTCGCCGACCGCGGCACCAACGGCGGCATGTCCACCTCCCTCGCCGCGGGCCGCGAGGAACGCCCCCTGTACGCCACCTACGGGCTGATCCTCGCCACCTTCCTCGGCACCATGGGCCTGCCCCATGTCGTCGTCCGCTTCTACACCAGCCCGCACGGAGTCGCCGCCCGCCGCACCACGGTCGTCGTCCTCGGCATGATCGGCTTCTTCTACCTCCTGCCGCCGCTCTACGGGGCGCTCGGCAGGCTGTACGCCCCCGACCTCACCCTCACCGGCGACGCCGACGCGGCAGTCCTCCTCCTGCCGGACCGCATGATCGGCGGCCTCGGCGGCGACCTGCTCGGCGCGCTGGTCGCGGGTGGCGCCTTCGCCGCGTTCCTGTCCACCGCCTCGGGCCTGACCATGGCGGTCGCCGGGGTGCTCACCCAGGACGTCCTGCCCGCTCGCGGTGTACGGCACTTCCGGCTCGGCACGGTCCTCGCCATGGCCGTGCCGCTCGCGGCGAGCGGCCTGGTGGGCGGGCTGCCCGTCGCCGACGCGGTCGGCCTCGCCTTCGCCGTGTCCGCCTCCTCCTTCTGCCCGCTGCTCGTCCTCGGCATCTGGTGGCGGCGCCTCACCCCGCCGGGCGCCGCGGCGGGCATGCTCGTCGGCGGCGGCGCGGCCCTCCTCGCGGTCGCCGCGACCATGGCCGGATACCCCGGCACCGGCACCCTCCACGCCCTGTTGGCCTGGCCCGCACTCTGGTCCGTACCGCTCGGCTTCCTCACGATGGTCCTGGTGTCCCTGGCCACCCCCGGCAAGGTCCCGCCCGGGACATCGGCGATCCTGGCCCGCTTCCACCTCCCGGAGGAACTGGTCGGCGGTCGCACCCGCGCGGCGACCAAGGAGATCGAACTGTGGCGACGATGAGCACGAGGGACCGGCCGAACCGGGGCGGCGTGCGCACGAGGCCCCGGCGAAGCGGGGTGGCGCGAGGGCGGGCGGAAGGGAACCCACGAGCGGCGAGCGGTGTACCCATTGCAGGAGGTGAACGATGAGCGGTGAAGTGACCGGGTTCCTGGCGGGGTTCTGCGTGGCCGTGCTCCCGATGCTCGCGGCCGGGTTCTGGCTCGGCCGGAGTACGGCCAGGCGGCGCAACAGCCTCGGCGGACTCGGCACACCCGTCGAGCACGCCACCTTCCAGACCCTGCACACAGCCACCCTCGCCGCGCCCCCGCTGCGCGCCGGCCTCACCGAGGAGACGGCCCGAAGATCCGCCAAGCGGCTGCGCACCCTGCTCGGCACGGACGCGCTGTGCCTCACCGACCACGAGTCGGTCCTCGCCTGGGAGGGCGTGGCGGAGCACCACCGGGCCGAGATCATGGGACGGCTGGCGGGCCCCCTGGAGACCGGCCGCGGCGAGGCCTTCCGGCTGACCTGCGACATCATCGACTGCCCGGTGCGCTGGGCGGTCGTCGCCCCCCTCACGGTCGACGACCGCGTCCACGGGGCGCTCGTCGCCTGCGCACCCCGCGAGTCCGCCGTCCTGGTCCGAGCGGCCGGCGAGGTCGCCCGCTGGGTCTCCGTCCAACTCGAACTGGCCGACCTCGACCAGTCCCGCACCCGCCTGATAGAGGCCGAGATCAAGGCCCTGCGCGCCCAGATCTCCCCGCACTTCATCTTCAACTCGCTGGCGGTGATCGCCTCGTTCGTCCGCACCGACCCCGAGCGCGCCCGTGAACTCCTCCTGGAGTTCGCCGACTTCACCCGCTACTCGTTCCGCAGACACGGCGACTTCACCACCCTCGCCGACGAACTCCACGCCATCGACCACTACCTGGCGCTGGTCCGGGCCCGCTTCGGCGACCGGCTCTCGGTCACGCTCCAGATAGCCCCCGAGGTCCTGCCGGTCACCCTGCCCTTCCTCTGCCTCCAACCCCTCGTCGAGAACGCGGTGAAGCACGGCCTCGAAGGCAGGACCGACAAAAGCCACATCAGCATCACCGCGCAGGACGCGGGAGCCGAGGCGCTCGTCGTCATCGAGGACGACGGCGTCGGCATGGAACCCGAGGTGCTCCGCCGGATCCTCGCGGGCGAGACCAGCCCCTCGGGCGGCATCGGCCTCAGCAACGTCGACGAGCGGCTGCGCCAGGTGTACGGCGACGACCACGGCCTCGTCATCGAGACCGCGGTCGGCGCGGGCATGAAGATCACCACCCGGCTGCCCAAATACCAGCCGGGCGTACACCCGGACGGGGGAATCCCCAGCGCCTGAGGCTCACGGGGCGTGAGCCTCAGGTGCGCGACGCCACCATCCCCAGCGTCAGCAGGCCCAGGACGACCCATCCGAACCACAGCCAGCCATTGCTGCCGAGCGCCACCGAGTAGGCCGTCACCACGACCAGCCCACCGACGGTGAGCACCCCCATGGTCTTCGTCGAACCGGGCATCGCAACACCCTTCCTCAGGCTTCTTCTCCCTCCATGGTGCCCCCACTACCGGAAATGACAGTGCAGACGACGTAATGCGCGCCCTTTTTCCAGCCGTCCTCGCTGATCCAGAAACCGGAACCGGTGATACCGGGCTCGTGGCCGTACTGCTTCGGCGGCAGGTTGTTCCGGCAGCCGGCGAGCGCCTGGTCCTGTGCGCTCTCGTACGTGGTGCCGGGGCTCATCTCGTAGAAGCCGAGCACCTTCTGCCGGTGGCGTCCCTGGCAGGAGACCAGCCGGATCCTGTTGTCGGAGATCGGGTCGAGGCAGTCCTGCCTCTGCAGGGTGGCCACGTCGACGAGCACCGTCTCACCCACCGTCCGGTACTCGCCGATCGGCCCGTACACCGGCCTGCGCTCGCCCATCAGCAGACAGGCGACCCGATGCCCGGCGGCGTCGAAGCCGCCGTCGGTCGGGAGGACGGCGTGGGTTCGGACGTCCACGAGCTTCTCGCGGGCCTCCACCGTGAGCTGTTCGCACCGGGCGGCCCCGCCCGTCCTGGCGTCCTCGGCCGACGACGCCTCGTAGGAGGCCATCACCTGGCCGTCCATCGCGCGCCCCGTGCACTCGGGCACGATCCGAAGCCGGGCCGCGTCCGTGAACGGAGCGCCGGTCCAGGTGACGTCCACGCAGTCGCCGTCCCGCAACGGCTCCACCAGCCCCACGGTCTTCCCGTACGGCAGCTCCGCGCTCCGGGTGTCACCGCTGCCGCCCAGCCCGCCCGGCAGGTCCTTCATGTTCTCCAGGGCGTACCAGGTCCCACCGACCACCAGGGCCAGGCCGAGGGTGGTGGCCATGCCCGCGAGGAGGGCCCGGCCGCGGTGCCGACGGGGCCGCCCGCCGGTTCCGCCGCCGGAACCGGCGGTCTGCGGGGGAGCGCCGAAGCCCTGGCCGCCGTATGACGGGTGCTCCGTCGGGGACCAGACGTCCTGCTGCCCGCCCTGCCCGCCCGACGGCGCGTACCACGCTGTCTCGTGCGGGCCTGCGGGGACGACGGGGATCTCCGGCTCCGCCGTGTGCGTGGGCTCGCTCGCCCACTGCGGTTGCGAACCCAGGTCGGGCTCGGTGCGGGGGTGGGCCTGGGGTGTCACGATCGCGGAGAGCGCCGCCTCGGTCTCGGCGGCGGTGATCCGGCGCACCGGGTCCTTGGCGAGCATGGCGCCCAGCACCGGCTCCAGCGCACCCGCCCGCAGCATCGGACGCGGCTCGTCCAGGACGACCGCGGTCAGCGCCGCGATCTCCGAGTCGCGGTCGAAGGGCCCGTACCCCTCGACGGCGTGGTAGAGCGTGCAGCCCAGCGAGAACAGGTCGGACACGGCGGTCGGCGGCCCGCCCTGGGCCCGCTCGGGCGCGAGGTACCCGGCGGTCCCGACCAGGACGTGTGTCCGTGTGTGCCGGGTCTCCTGGGTGTCGGGCTGCACGGAGATGCCGTAGTCGGTGAGGAGGACGCGCGCGTACGGCGATCCGGTGCGGTCCGGGGCGAGCAGGATGTTGGCCGGCTTGACGTCCCGGTGCATGATTCCGCGCTCGTGCCCGGCGGTCAGCGCGTCCAGCACGGCGAGTCCGATCCGGGCGCACTCGGCGGGGGCGAGGGAGCCGCGCACGGCGACGAGGGCCTTCAGGTCGAGGGCGCCCGGCACGTACTCCATGACGATCCACGGCAGTTCGTCGTGCTCCAGCACGTCGTGCACGGTGACCACGTGCGGGTGGGCGCGCAGCCCGGCGGCGTGCCGGGCCTCGGCGCGGGCGCGGGCCACCCTGGCCGTGCGCTCCCGCTCGGCCTCGCCCGGACTGCGGAACACGATCTCCTTGAGCGCCACCTCGCAGTCCAGCTGACGGTCGTGCGCCAGCCAGACATGGCCCATGCCGCCGCTGCCCAGCCGGTTCAGCAGGTGATAGCGGTCGGCGATGACCCGGCCGACTCCCGACTGCGGTGCTCCTGACTGCATCGGACACTCCCCAGGGTTCAGATCCATACGGGCCGGGCCGGGTCCTCGACGGGGGCGCCCGAGCCGTCCGGAGCCCTCGAATCACTCGGATCACTAGGACCCCCCGGATCTCCCGGACCTCCTGGGGCGTCGGACGGCGGACCACTGGTCGGTTCTGGAGCACTCGTCGTCGGCCTGTCGGAGGGCGGGGCGCTGTCCTGCGGCGTGGTGGGCTCGGGCTCGGGAGTCGTCGGCGTCCTGCTCGCCCTGGACGGGCTGGGCGTCGTCGAGGGAACGGACGGGGCGGGCGTGGGCTCGGGGTCCGGCGAGGGCTTCTCGGAGGACTTCGTCGGCGACGGCGGCGACGTGCCGCCCGTCGGCGGAGGAGCGGTCGACTCCGTGGGCGACGATCCGCCGTCCGTCGGGGAGGAACCGGAGGAACCCCCACCCGACGATGTCGTGTTCCGGTCAGTCGGCGTCGAGTCGGTCCCGGACGGCGATCCGTCCGTCGGTGACCTGCCCGGATCCGACCCGCCCGGATCCGACCCGCCCGGATCCGACCCGCCCGGATCCGAGGGCCCCCTCGGCCCCTGACCCGTCCCCGTGGAACCCGATCCCGATCCCGAGCCCGACCCGGATCCCGACCCCGCCCCGGGCTCCGAGTCGTCGGTGCTCCCCTCGGAGGTCCTGCCCGGCCAGTCCACACGCAGCGCCACCGCGGCGCCGAACTCCAGCTCGGTGCCCGGCCGGGGGCTCGACCCGGTCACCGGCGCGTCCCCCGGCGGCAGTCCGTCCCCGGCGACCGTCACCGCCAGACCCTTGTCCGCCATGGCCGCGCTCGCCTCTTCGAAGGTCATCCCCCGCACCCTCGGCACGGCCTGCCGCGCCCGCGTGTCGAACGTCGTGTCGGACTCGCCGGTGGTGCCGACGTCCCGGCTGATGCCCTGGTCCGGGTCCTCGACGTCGACCAGCTTGATCTCCTTCAGCTGCTCGGGAGCGGGCTTGACGACGACCACGGCGGACCTGTCGTAGCCCTTCCACTCCTTGTTGCCGCCGGCGAACTCCACGTCGATGCGCTCGGGATTTTCTTCGAACGCCCGTAGCGGATTTCCGCAGCTGCACTTCACGGCGGGCAAACCCTGATCGTCGACCAATACCGCGATACCGGCTTCCAGTAGTGCGTCGAAGGGGACGGCTCTGTCCTTCTTGTAGTCGTGGTTCTTCACGAGGGTGTCGTGGCGCAGGAGAACGGGCGTGAGTTCATCGAGATAATGTCCGATGCCGTCGACATCGACGCCGACGATCCGCGCCCATTCCTGAGCCTTTTTCTTGTTGTCGGGAGCGGTGAGGAATTCCTCCAGCTTGCGCACGTCGCAGACCTTCGGCTTCTGCGTGCCCCCGTACAGGCCGGGGGTGTTGCCCTGCTGCAGGCCGCTGTGCGGCTCCAGGGGCGTGAGGTCGGGCTGGTCCCGGCTCAGTTGTTCGCCCTCGTCGAAGAAGGGCGCGAGGGATGCCACCCCCGCGGCCACCGCTTTCACCGCGAGCAGCGAAGGGGCCGAGTCACCGCAACCGCCGAGGACCACCGCGCCCACCAGTACGGCGGCGATCCTCCGGGCAGCCGATTTCCCCGCCTTTCGTAAACATGTTCGCAAGCATGCGTGAATTGTCATGACCGCTCCCCCCGGCGGTTTTCCCCCGTCACCCCGCAGAGCGGACGCGGGGCTCACGCATCATGCTACTGAAGGGCAAAGCCTTTCGGTCAAGAGAAAAAAAGAGGAGTGCGGTTGTGTGGCCGAACAGGAGAATCGGGGCCCGACACGGAAATGTGGCTCAGCGACCACGTGCGTCGAGTGAGGCGAGATAGGCGTTGTACGCCTCGAGTTCCTTGTCGCCGTCCCGGTCGGCCGCGCGGTCCGTGCGCCGGGCCTGCCGCTGCTCGGAGCCGTGCCACTGGAAGAGGAGCGCGAGCAGCACGAGCACCGAGGGGATCTCGCTGAACGCCCAGGCGATGCCGCCGGCCGCGTTCTGGTCGGCGAGCGCGTCGATGCCGAGGGAGGCGGGCGGGTTCTCGTACGTCTTCACCATCGGTGTGGACGCCATCATCAACGCGATGCCGAAGAAGGCGTGGAACGGCATGCCGGCGAACAGCTCCAGCATCCGCATCAGATAACCCGGCCGGTGCGGGCCCGGGTCCACGCCCATGATCGGCCAGAAGAAGAACAGGCCCACCAGGAGGAAGTGGGTCATCATCACGATGTGTCCGAGCGTCGACCCCATCAGGAAGTCGAACATCGGCGTGAAGTACAGCGCGTACAGGCTCGCGATGAACATCGGGATCGTGAACGCCGGGTGCGTGACGATCTTCATGTACCAGCTGTGCAGGAACATCAGCAGCAGCTCACGCGGCCCCTTGTGGCCCTTCCCCGCCACCGGCAGCGCCCGCAACGCCAGCGTGACCGGTGCCCCGAGCAGCAGCATGATCGGCGCCAGCATGCTGATCACCATGTGCTGGACCATGTGCACGCTGAACATGACCATGCCGTAGTCGTTCAGCCCGGTACACGTCACCAGCATCACGAACAGCACACCCACGACGAACGCGACCGTCCGCCCGGCGGGCCACTTGTCCCCCCGCCGCACCAGCCGCACGACGCCCCAGCCGTACAGGGCCAGCCCCACCAGGCAGGCGACGAGGAAGAACGGGTCGGCCGACCACGCGAGTCCCCGCCCCAGGGTGAAGGGCAGAAGACCCGTGCCGTGCCCGCTGTGATCCATCCGCCGGCTCCTGTTTCGTGGGGGTTGAGAGCTGTCTGTCCGGCCCCAAGACTAGAACCGCCCCCGGCCGCGTTCGCGACCGGGGGCGGGACAGTCGACCCAGGAGCGCGGGGAACTGCGCGACCAGCCGCAGACCACCCGCACCCGCCACCCGCCGGACGGCTAGAGCACGCACTCCGCCTCGGCGTACCGCTCCTCGGGAACGGTCTTCAACGTCTCGACGGCCTCAGCGAGCGGCACCATCACGATGTCCGTCCCCCGAAGCGCCGTCATGTTCCCGAACTCCCCCCGGTGCACGGCCTCCACCGCGTGCCACCCGAACCGAGTGGCCAGCACCCGGTCGTACGCGGTCGGCGTACCGCCCCGCTGCACATGCCCGAGGATCACCGGCCGCGCCTCCTTGCCGAGACGCTGCTCAAGCTCGATCGAGAGCTGCCGCGCGATCCCGGCGAAGCGCTCGTGCCCGTAGATGTCCTTGCCGCCCTCGTCGAACTCCATGGACCCGGCCCTCGGCTTGGCCCCCTCCGCCGCGACGACGATCGCGAACCGCTTGCCCGCCGAGAACCGAGCGGCGACCTTCGTGGCCAACTCCTCGATGTCGAAGGGCCGTTCCGGTACGACGATGGCGTGCGCGCCGGCCGCCATACCGGAGTGGAGCGCGATCCAGCCGGTGTGGCGGCCCATGACCTCCACGACCAGCACCCGCTGGTGGGACTCGGCGGTGGTCTTCAGCCGGTCCAGCGCCTCCGTGGCGACCCCCACGGCCGTGTCGAAGCCGAACGTGACGTCCGTGACCGCGATGTCGTTGTCGATGGTCTTCGGCACACCCACGACCGGCAGACCGTTGTCCGACATCAGCCGGGCCGCCTTGAGGGTGCCCTCACCGCCGATGGGGATGATCGCGTCGAGGCCGAGTTCCTCGAGGTGGCCCTTCGCCCGCTCCACACCGTCCCGCAGATGCGAGGGCTGGACCCGGGAGGAGCCGAGGATCGTGCCGCCACGGGCCAGGATGCCGGCCACGGCGTCCAGGTCGAGCTTGAGGTAGTCGCAGTCCAGAAGACCTTTCCAACCGTCCCGGAAGCCGATGACCTCGTCGCCGTGGTCGACGACGGCGCGGTGCACGACGGACCTGATGACGGCGTTCAGCCCGGGACAGTCGCCGCCGGACGTGAGGACACCAATACGCATAGCCCGAATACCTTCTCGACGTGGGCCGGGTACCGGACCTCGCTGTCCGGCTGGAATCCCCGCCACCCTACCGGCGGCAGGGGGCGGGGCCGTAGCGGGCGTCCGCCTGCTGGACGCCCCCGCACAGGTGAGCGCAGCCCTGGTCAGACGGGCTTTCACAGATGAGCGGGGGTGGTGTCGGACGGGCTTTCGTACGGGCACTGAGGAACCGTTTCTCAGGCGCCTCCGGTTCCTGGGCCGGACGTCCTACGCGGGCTGCTGGGCCGAGGAGATGCGTTCGTCGCGCAGTGCCTCGAACCAGCGGTCGTCGGTCGGCGGCAGCGCGTTCACGTCCAGAGCCAGCTTCAGCAGCAGGTCCGCGATCTGCGGGTTCCGTGCCAGCACCGGCCCGTGCATGTACGTGCCGAACACGGTGTCGTTGTACGCGCCCTCCGTGCCGTCGCCCGTGCCGTTGCCCTTGCCGAGCCGCACCTGTGCGAGCGCGCGGGCGGTGGGGCCGAGGTGGGTGACGCCCTGGTGGTTCTCGAACCCGGTCAGCTGGGGCAGCCCGAGACGCGGGTCGATGTCCCCGAGGACATCGCCGACGCACCGCTCGCCCTCGCCGCGGGTCGTGGTCACGTCGAGCAGGCCGAGGCCCGGCTCGCGCTGGCCGAGGTCGTTGACGAACTCGTGGCCGAGGATCTGGTAGCCGGCGCAGACCGCGAAGACGATCGCGCCGTTGTTCACCGCCTGGTACAGATGCCGGTCCCGGCGCAGCCGCTCGGCGGCGAGCCGCTGCGGACGGTCCTCGCCGCCGCCGATCAGGTAGATGTCGCCGGAGGTGGGGATCGGCTGGTCGCTGCGCACGTCCAGCCGGGCCACGTCCAGGCCGCGCTGCCGCGCCCGGCGCTCGACGACGAGGACGTTGCCCTGGTCGCCGTAGGTGCTGAGCAGGTCCGGGTAGACCCAGACGATCCGCAGGCTGTTGTCACTCATGAGTCAGTGCCCCTCAGAGTCGTTCGTGGTCGGGTGCTCAGTTGCCCACGCGGCGGCGCAGGTCCTGGAACGCGGTGTAGTTCGCGATGACCTCGATCCGGCCCGGCGGGCACATCTGCACCGCCTGGTCGAGGGTGTCACAGACCTGGAAGTGCTGGTTGGCGACCTCCAGCCGCACAGCCAGGTCGAGCTTGCGGTCACCGAGCACGAAGATCGGGTGGCCGGTCAGCCGTGTGTAGTCGACGTCCCACAGCCAGGAGGTGTCGGTGCCGTCGGCGCCGCGCGCGTTCACCGACAGGATCACCGGCGTCGGCGGCGGGTCGATGAGCGAGAACGTCTCCAGCCAGCCCGCCGGGTTCTTGGCGAGCAGCAGCCGCAGATCACGCTGCATGAACTGCACCACGTCGTACCGTCCGGCCACCGCCTGGACCTGGTACATGCGCTCCAGGGCGACCTGCGGGGGCACACCGAAGACGGCGGCGGTGGCGGCCGACGAGGCGGCGTTGGCCTTGTTGGCACGGCCCGGCAGCTGCAGGTGGATCGGCCAGGCCGAGCCGTGCGGGTCGAGGACGTGGTCGCCGGAGAGCGCCCAGCTCGGCGTGGGACGGCGGAAACCGCACTCGCCGCAGAACCAGTCGTCGCCGGGCCGCTGCATCACACCGCCGCAGGACGGGCAGGACCAGGCGTCGTCCTTCCACATCTGGCCGACCGCGACCCAGATCACGTTCGGGGAGGACGAGGCCGCCCAGACGATCAGCGGGTCGTCGCAGTTGGCCACGACGACGGCCTTGGTGCCGGCCAGGCCCTCCCGCCACGCCTCCGCCATCATGCGGGTCTCGGCGGCGCGGTCGAGCTGGTCGCGGGAGAGGTTGAGCAGCGCGATGCACTTGGGGTCGGTGTCCCGTGCGACACCGGCGAGGTACTTCTCGTCGACCTCGATGACCGCGAACTTGGAGTCCGAGTTCCCGGCGAGGGCCGAGGTGATGCCCGCGGGCATGTTGGCGCCGAGCGCGTTCGAGACGACGGGGCCCGCGGCCCGCAGTGCCTCGGCGATCAGCCGCGTCGTGGTGGTCTTGCCGTTGGTGGCGGAGACCAGGATGACGTCCAGGCTCTGTGCGAGCCGGGCGAGGAGGTCGGGGTCGAGTTTCAGTGCCACCCGGCCGCCGATCACAGATCCGCTACCGCGCCCCGCGGCACGCGATGCCGCCGCGACCGCCTTGCCCGCCGTCACGGCCAGCTTGGCCCGCGGCGTGAGCGGGTCCGAGTTGCCTGCCATCAGTTCTCGATCCTCCTTGCGTACAGCGCCGCGCCCTGTCTCGGCAACGTGTGGACCGAAGCCTATCGAGATCCACTCACGTGCCCGAATCTCGACCGGGCCGTTGCGCGAGACATCGCCCTGGCGGGACCGGCGATATCGGGTCTGAACGTACTCTTGCGGCCATGCGAAGCGGCTCGATTCCCGGCGCCCGAGGGCGCGTTCTCCCCATGACACTGCTCGGGGACCCCGTATTGCAGGCACCCTGTGAAGAGGTGACGGAGTTCGGGCCCGAACTGGCGCGACTCGTGGAGGACATGTTCGCGACGATGTACGAGGCGCGGGGAGTGGGGCTCGCGGCGAACCAGGTGGGTCGGGGGCTTCGGGTGTTCGTGTACGACTGTCCCGACGACGAGGATGTGCGGCATCTCGGCCATGTGGTGAATCCCCGACTCGTCTCGACGGAGGGGATCGTACTCCGTGGGCCCGAGGGCTGTCTGTCGCTGCCCGGGCTGGAGGCGGGGGTGGAGCGGTACGACGAGGCCGTGGTGGAGGGGTTCACGGTGGACGGGGACCGGGTGCGGGTGTGGGGGAGCGGGTTCTTCGCGCGGTGCCTTCAGCATGAGTGTGACCACCTGGAGGGCCGGGTGTATGTGGACCGGCTTTCGGGGTGGCGTCGTTCCCGGGTGATGCGGAAGGCCGCGAAGGCGGCGTGGGGGCGGTGAGTTCGTGGGCGGGTGCGCCTCGCCCGGCCGGTCGCGCGGGTCCGCGCCCCTGGGCGGGGCGCTGATCCCCGAATCGACCGAAAAGGAACCCTCAGAAACCCGGGCCGCCGACCTTGTCGCCCGCCGCTGCCAGGCGGCCCCACAGCAGGTCTGCCAGGCAGTGGACCAACTCTGCTCGTGTGCAGGGGCGTTCGCCCAGCCACCAGTCTCCCGCCGCGTGCATCATGCCTACGATGCCGTGGCCCCATACGCGGGCGAGCCGGTGGCTGTCGGGGCCGAGGTCGAGGCGGTCCTCTATGACCTTGCCGAGCTCCTCGCCCATGCGGCGCAGGAGGGGGGCCGAGTGCTTGCCGACGTCGAAGCCCTGGTCGCCGGGCTGCTCGCCGGGCTGGCCGACCTCGGCGGGGTGCATGAGGAAGCGGTACACCTGAGGACGGGCCTCGATGGCCGTCAGATAGGTGTCGAGGGTCGCCTCGACGCGTTCACGCCGTTCCGCCGGGGCGTCCAACGCGGCCCGCAGGGAGTCGAGGAGGGCGTCGGTGTGCCGTTGG
Source organism: Streptomyces europaeiscabiei (assembly GCF_001550375.1). Lineage (GTDB taxonomy): Bacteria > Actinomycetota > Actinomycetes > Streptomycetales > Streptomycetaceae > Streptomyces > Streptomyces europaeiscabiei. The sequence continues at coordinate 25,504 of NZ_LRTR01000525.1, forward strand.
GCGAGAGCGGCGTAGAGTCCGCCCTTGTCGCCGAAGTGGCGGTAGAGAATCGGCTTCGTGATACCGGCCTCGGCGGCGATGGCGTTCATCGACGCTCCGGGCCCGTCACGGAGCACCACCCTGTCAGCGGCCTCCAGCAGCTCGCGCCGACGGCGATCGGCGGACCGCTCCTGGTCGCTCCGCTGCGTGGTGTCCATGAGTCTCTCCCCCAAATGCTGATGACAGTGACGCCCTGCGCAAACTAGCACTGATGGGCACGGCCCGATCGAACGGGCTACCGAGCCCGACGCGGGAGTTGACTTTTCCTACCGACCGGTAACAGACTCGCGTTACCGCAGGTAACATCTTAGTGCAGTGCTGGAGGCGCGTCATGGCCGAGTTCACCATGGAACTCAACGAGGAACAGCGAGAGGTTCGCGACTGGCTCCACGGATTCGCCGCCGATGTGATCCGCCCCGCGGCCGCCGAGTGGGACGAGCGCGAGGAGACCCCCTGGCCGGTGATCCAGGAGGCCGCCAAGGTCGGCATCTACTCCCTCGACTTCTACGCCCAGCAGTACTTCGACCCCACCGGCCTCGGTATTCCCATGGCCATGGAGGAGCTGTTCTGGGGTGACGCGGGCATCGCCCTGTCCATCGTCGGCACCGGCCTCGCCGCCGTGGGCGTCCTCGCCAACGGCACCGAGGAGCAGATCGGCACCTGGATCCCCCAGATGTACGGCGACGCCAACGATGTCAAGGTCGCCGCGTTCTGCTCGTCCGAGCCCGACGCCGGTTCCGACGTGGCCTCCATGCGCACCCGTGCCGTGTACGACGAGGCCAAGGACGAGTGGGTCCTCAACGGTACGAAGACGTGGGCGACCAACGGCGGCATCGCCAACGTCCACGTCGTCGTCGCCGTGGTCGACCCCGAGCTGGGCTCCAAGGGCCACGCGTCCTTCATCGTCCCGCCGAAGACGCCCGGCCTGTCCCAGGGTCAGAAGTTCAAGAAGCACGGCATCCGCGCCTCCCACACCGCCGAGGTCGTCCTGGAGGACGTGCGCATCCCCGGCTCCTGCCTGCTCGGCGGCAAGGAGAAGCTCGACGAGCGTCTGGCGCGGGCCCGCGAGCGGGCGAAGGCCGGCGGTGAGCGGGTGAAGAACGCGGCGATGGCCACGTTCGAGGCGTCCCGCCCGGCCGTGGGCGCCATGGCGGTGGGCACCGCCCGCGCCGCGTACGAGGTCGCCCTCGACTACGCCAAGACCCGTGAGCAGTTCGGCCGGCCCATCATCGACAACCAGGGCGTCGCCTTCCAGCTCGCGGACATGCGGACGTCCGTGGACGCGGCGCGGCTGCTGGTGTGGCGGGCGTCCTGGATGGCGATCAACGGCAGGCCGTTCACGGCGGCCGAGGGCTCCCAGTCGAAGCTCTTCGCGAGCGAGACGGCGAAGCAGGTCACGGCTCAGGCCATCCAGATACTGGGCGGCAACGGGTACACCCGTGAGTACCCCGTGGAGCGAATGCACCGGGATGCCGCTATTTACACCATCTTCGAGGGTACGAGTGAGGTGCAGCGACTCGTGATCGCCCGGACCTTGTCGGGGATGCCCATTCGGTAGCGCCGCGAGGGTGTCGCGCGGTCCGGACAGCGGGAGCGTCGTGGTTGCTCGCGCAGCCCTCGCGCGCCCCTGCCGGGGCGCTGATCAGCGGCGACACCAGTGAACCGACGGGAGTCCTCGATGACGCGCACGGCCGTACGACTGCTGGAGAGCACCACCGCGAAACTCGCCCCGGCCCCCGACGCCAACCCTCTGCTTCCCTTGATCGCCTCCGGTGCGGCCGGTCTCGACACGCTCGCCGCGCTGGCCATGGAACAGCGCTTCGTCATCGCCGCCGACCTGCTTTCCTTCCGCCGTCTGGCCGAGAGGTCGACGACCGAGGAACCGGCCGGTGCCCCCTTCTTCGAGATGCTCGCGGAGGGGGAGGCGGTGGCGGCGGAGCGGCTCGGGGCGTACGCCGAGGCATGCGGCGTGGACGGCATGCGGGCCGCGGCGTACGAGCCCCTACCCGGCTGCCAGGCCTACCCGTCCTACGTCGCCCGTCTCGCCCTGGCCGCGTCCCCGGCGGATGTGGTACTCGCCCTGAGCGCCAACTTCGCCTCCTGGGGCGGCTATTGCGCGGCGATCGCGAAGGCCCTGCGTCATCACTACGCCTTCACCGACGAGGCCTGCGCGTTCTTCGACCTCTTCGCCGAGCCGTCGCCGGAGCTGGAGGAGAGGGCGAGGACGGCGGTACAGGCGGGATGGGACGCGGGACGGATCGACGAGCACCTCGTCGCCCGACACGGCCGCCTGCTGCAGAGCTACGAATCGATGTTCTGGCACACACTCGCGCCCCGTTAGGGCCGCGGGGCCCTGTCGAGCATGCGGTTACCGCCGCGTGGGCGCGATCAGCCGCGGACGAGCCGCAGCGGACCTGGGCCCGACCCGGGAGCAGCGCCCTAGCCGGAGGCCGCCCCACTGCTGTGGGCGATGCACGCCACGTCGATCCGGTCCGCCAGCTTCGCCAGCTCGATCGTGAGCGCCGCCACCGTGTCCTCGTCGAGTTCCTCACCCGCCTCGACCAGGTGCAGCCACCGGCCGCCCACCGTCCGCAGCAGCTTGCTCACATCGGCCGCAGACACCTGCAAGGTCCCGCGGTCGTCGACGATCAGAGGCAGAGTCACTTCGCGGTTCACAACGGGGATGGTAGCCGCGGAACGCTCACGCCCCGTGCCACACGGTGGTGATGTTGCAGAACTCCCGGATTCCGTGTCCGGACAGCTCACGCCCGTATCCGGAGCGTTTGACCCCACCGAAGGGGAACGCCGGGTGGGAGGCGGTCATCCCGTTGACGTAGACGGCGCCGGCGTCGAGGTCCCGGACGAGGCGTTCGACCTCGGCGGCGTCCCGTGTCCACACGTTGGAGCTGAGCCCGAAGGGCGTGTCGTTGGCGATCGCGATCGCTTCGTCGAGGTCGGCGACCCGGTACAGCGTGGCGACCGGGCCGAAGGCCTCCTCCTGGTGGACGCGCATCTGGGGGGTGATGTCGGCGAGGACGGTCGGCGGGTAGAACCAGCCCGGTCCGTCGGGGCGTTCGGCGCCGCACAGGACCGTGGCGCCGCTCTCCACGGCCTCGTCGACCAGCTCCTCCAGGTCCTCGCGGCCCCGCTCGCCGGCGAGCGGGCCGACGTCGGTGTCCTCGTCGAGCGGGTCGCCGACCTTCAGCGCCTTCATGGCCTCGACGAACCGCTCGGTGAAGGCGTCGTACACGTCGGCGTGCACGATGAACCGCTTGGCGGCGATGCACGACTGGCCGGTGTTCTGCACCCGGGCGGTGACGGCGATCTCGGCGGCCCGGTCGATGTCGGCGGACGGCAGCACGACGTACGGGTCGCTGCCGCCCAGCTCCAGGACCGTCTTCTTGACCTCGTCCCCGGCGACCGAGGCGACGGCCCGGCCGGCGGGCTCGCTGCCGGTGAGGGTGGCGGCCTTCACCCGAGGGTCGCGCAGGATGTCCTCGACGGCGCCGGAGCCGACGAGCAGGGTCTGGAAGCAGCCCTCGGGGAAGCCCGCCCGGCGGAAGAGGTCCTCCAGGTAGAGCGCGGTCTGCGGGACGTTGGAGGCGTGTTTGAGTAGGCCCACGTTGCCGGCCATCAGGGCGGGCGCGGCGAAGCGGATCACCTGCCAGAGCGGGAAGTTCCACGGCATCACGGCGAGCACCGGGCCGAGCGGCCGGTAGCGGACCAGGACGTGGGACGCGCCCGAGTCCTTCACGTCCGCGTCGGACGGCTCCACGTCGGTGAGCAGCACCTCGGCGTGGTCGGCGTACCAGCGCATCGCCTTCGCGCACTTGGCGGCCTCGGCGCGGGCCTGCTTGACCGGCTTGCCCATCTCGGTGGTCATCACCCGGGCGACGTCCTCGGTGTCCTCGTCGAGGAGCTCGGCGGCCCTGCGCATCAGCCGGGCGCGTTCCGCGAAGGACGTCGTCCGGTACGTGCGGAACGTGGTGTCGGCGGTGGCGAGGCGACGCTCGATCTCCTCCTCACCCAGGGCGTCGTAGGTCCGAAGCGTCTCGCCGTTCGCCGGGTTGACCGTGGCGATGGGCATGGCTGGCCTCCTGCGTGGGCTGTTCTTCGACCTTCCCGCGCGATTGGCTACGCCGCAACGCGGACTCAGTCCGAGTGCTCCAGAAGACGGTCGAGAAACTCCGCCTGCGCCGGGACGAGCACGGCACGGGCCCGTTCGACGGTGAGCCACTCCACGCGGTCCAGCTCCGGGAACTCCTGGATCCGACCCGACCTCGGCGGCCACTCCATGCGAAAGGTCCCCGGTACGACGGTCGCCGGGTCGAGGTCCGCCTCGATCGCCCAGGCCGTGACGATCTTGCCGTTCTTCTGCCGCACCTCGCCCAGCGGTACGGCCTCGCCCTCGGGCGGCGCCAGCCCCAGTTCCTCCTGGAACTCCCGGCGGGCGGCGTCCCAGGCGGGCTCGTCCGGTTGGTACTCGCCCTTGGGCACGCTCCAGGCCCCCGCGTCCTGGTGCGCGAAGAGCGGGCCGCCCATATGGCCGAGCAGAACCTCGACGCCGTGCTCGGTGCGGCGGTGCAGCAGGAGGCCGGCGCTGCGCTTGGGTGTGGTCAACGAGTCACCTCGGGGTGTGCGGCGAGCAGGGTCTCGACCGTATCGGCTTGCGCCGGGGTCTTGTCCTCGCGATAGCGGATCACACGGGCGAAACGGAGGGTGACGCCGGCCGGGTAGCGGGTGGAGCGCTGCAGGCCGTCGTAGGCGATCTCGACGACGAGTTCGGGGCGTACGGTGACGCCCCAGCCGTGCTCCTCCACGGCCAGGCCCGTCAGCCGTTCGGTCTGCCAGGCCAGCAGCGCGTCGGTCATGCCCTTGAAGGTCTTGCCGAGCATGGCGAAGGAGCCGTCGGCGGTGCGGGCGCCGAGGTGGAGGTTGGAGAGCCTGCCCGTGCGGCGGCCGTGGCCCCACTCGGCGGCCAGGACCACCAGATCGAGGGTGTGCACCGGCTTGACCTTCAGCCAGGACGCCCCGCGTCGGCCCGCGCTGTAGGGGGCGTCGAGAGCCTTCAGCACGACTCCTTCGTGGCCGCGCTCCAGGGTGTCGGCGAGGAAGCGCTCCGCCTCGGGCAGGTCGCCGGGACCGGCCACGAGGGTGCGCCGGACCCGCATGGGCTCCGGCACGAGGCGGGCCAGTACGGCGTGGCGGTCGGTGAGGGGCAGGTCGAGGAGGTCCTGGCCGTCCACGGACAGCGCGTCGAAGAAGACCGGCGAGACGGGCACCTGCCGGGCCGCCGTCGCCACGTCCAGCCGCGAGCCGACCCGACCCGCCGTCTCCTGGAAGGAACGGGGCCGCCCCGTCTCGTCGAACGCGATGACCTCCCCGTCCAGAATGAACCGCTCTCCCTCCAACTCCAGCGCGGCTGAGGTGAGTTCGGGCAACCGGTCGGTCATGTCGTCCAGGGTGCGGGTGTACAGCCGTACGTCGCCGCCGTCGCGGTGGACCTGGACGCGGATACCGTCCAGCTTCTCCTCCACCGCGCACATGTTCAGCTTCGCCACGGCCTCCGCGACGGAGGACGCGCTGTGCGCCAGCATCGGCAGGACGGGCTGCCCGACGGTGAGCCGGAACCCCGCGAGAGCAGACGGCCCCTCCGCCAGCAGCGCCCGCGCCACCGTCCGGAGCGAGCCGGCGAGCATCACGGCCCGCCGTACGTCGGCGGCGGGCGCCCCGGTGGCCCCGGCCAGCCCGTCGATGGCCACCGCGTCCAGCGCGCCCTGCCGGACCTCACCGGTGAGCAGCCCGAACAGGTACCGCTGCTCGTCCTCGGTGGCCGCCGCCAGCAACTCGCCGACCAGACGTCTGCGTTCGGCCTGCGAACCGGGGCCGGTGGCAGTGCCGATCGCCGTGAGGCGGGCGTCCACCTCGCGGACGGTGAGGGTGGGAGCGGTGGCCGGCGGGATGTGCTGGTCGAGGACCTTCCAGCCGACGCCCAGGCGGCCCTGGGGCAGCCGGCCCGCGAGATACGGGATGACGATCGGTACGTCGTCCGCGTCGGCGTCCCCGAACAGTTCGGCGAGCAGGGTGGTCTTCCGGGACCGGGCCGAGGTGGCGGCGACCTCTTGCGACACGCGGGCGAGCCGGGCGAAGAGCATGCAGCCATGGTCCTACGGAGTTCTGCCGGGCGCCTATTGGGTCGGGGGTGCGGTCTGGACGGGCGGGTGCGGGTGTGTCGTGGCCTGTCGCGCGGTTCCCCGCGCCCCCGGACGGCCCTTCGGGCCGATCGATCACGCTGTGTCCAAGTCCGTCATCAGTAGGTCTCCATTGATCGTGGCGCCCGCCCGGTAGCCGGACGACGCCGCGTTGACCACCTGCTCGGAGAAGCCCATCGCGTTGCCGACGGCCCAGACGCCGGGAACCGTGGTCAGGCCGGTCGGGTCGACCGTGGGGTACGCGCCGAACGGGGTCTCGTTCAGGTCGGCGCCCAGCTTCTCCAGCATGCTGGTCCGCGGGATCGGGCGGGGGGCCGTGAACAGGACCGAGCGGTCCCGGACCGTGCCGTCGGTGAGCCGGACCCCGGTGAGGCGGTCCTCGGTGACGACCAGGCTCTCGACCTCGCCGGGGACCACCGAGACCCCGGCGGCGGCCAGGCGGCGCAGGTCGTCGTCGGAGAGGTCGGTCTCGGGGACTTCGTGGAGGAAGAGGGTCACGTCCTTGGACCACTGGGAGACCATCAGGGCCTGGTGGACGCTCGTCGCAGTCGTGGCGAGGACGCCGAAGGGCTGGTCGCGGACCTCCCAGCCGTGGCAGTAGGGGCAGTGCAGGACATCCCGGCCGAAGCGCTCGGCCACACCGGGGACGGTCGGCAGCTCGTCCTTCAGGCCGGTGGCGACGACGAGGCGCCGGGCCCGCGGGGACCGGCCGTCGGCGAGCGTCACGGTGAAGCTCCCGCCGTCATCGCCCCGGGTCACGTCCACTGCCCGGCCCCGGACCAGTTCGACGCCGTAGCGGGCGATCTCCTCCCGGCCCACGGCCAGGAACTCCGCCGGCGGCATCCCGTCCCGGGAGAGAAAGCCCTGCATGTGCGCGGCGGGCGCGTTGCGGGGTTCGCCGGCGTCGACGACCAGGGTGCGCCGCCGGGCCCGGCCCAGGACCAGGGCCGCGGAGAGCCCCGCAGCGCCGCCGCCGATGACGATCACTTCGTACTGCTCGGTCATGGTGACCACCTCCACGACGACGGTCGCCCGAACCCGGCCACATTGACAAACGCCTTTGCCGAAACTGCAATAGCGGGATGAGTGACACGAGTGAGGGAGCGAGCGGCACGGACGAGGTCCTCGCCGGAGTCGGGCCGCGGTTGCGGCGGATCCGCAAGGAGCGCGAGGCGACGCTCGCCGGGCTGTCGGAGGCGACCGGTATCTCGGTGAGCACGCTGTCACGGCTGGAGTCGGGACTGCGCAAGCCCAGCCTGGAACTGCTGCTGCCGATCGCGCGGGCCCACCAGGTGCCGTTGGACGAGCTCATCGGGGAGCCGCCGGTCGGCGACCCGCGGGTGCGGTCGAAGCCGATCCATCGGCACGGGCGTACGTACTGGCCGCTCACCCGGCAGCCGGGCGGCCTCCAGGCCTTCAAGGTCCTCGTGCCCCGGTCGCAGCAGGAACCGGAACCGCGCGTCCACGAGGGCTACGAGTGGCTGTACGTGATGTCCGGGAAACTGCGGGTCGTGCTCGGCGAACACGATGTGGTGATGGTCGCCGGGGAGGCCGCCGAGTTCGACACCCGGGTCCCGCACTGGTTCGGCTCGACGGGGGAGGGGCCGGTGGAGTTCCTCAGCCTGTTCGGGCCGCAGGGGGAGCGGATGCACGTACGGGCCAGGCCCGCGCGTCCGTGACGCACGCTACTGCTCCCGGGCTGTTCCCCGGAGGGCAAGCGACCGCTTAGTATGCATGCGACAGTCGATCCCGGTCAGACGAAGCAGTCCGAAGCAGTCCGTGGAGGCACCGCATGCAGGCATGGCAAGTGCACGAGAACGGCGAGCCGAGCGAGGTGATGCGGCTCCAGGACGTGGAGCGGCCCACGCCCGGTGACGGCCAGGTCCTGCTGAAGGTGCGCGCCGCGAACATCAACTTCCCCGATGTCCTGATGTGCCGGGGCCACTACCAGGTCAGGCCTCCGCTCCCGTTCACCCCGGGCGTGGAGATCTGCGGTGAGACCGAGGACGGCCGCCGGGTCATCGCCAACCCGGCGCTGCCGTACGGCGGTCTCGCCGAGTACGCGGTCGCGGACGCCGCCGCGCTGCTGCCCGCGCCCGAGGCGCTGGACGACGCCGAGGCCGCGGCCCTGCACATCGGTTACCAGACGGGCTGGTTCGGTCTCCACCGCCGGGCCCGCCTCGAAGCGGGGGAGACCCTGCTCGTCCACGCCGCCGCAGGCGGGGTCGGCAGCGCGGCCGTGCAGCTCGGCAAGGCGGCCGGGGCGACGGTCATCGGCGTCGTCGGCGGCGCCGACAAGGCTGCCGTGGCCCGGGAACTGGGCTGTGACGTGGTGGTCGACCGCCGGAGCGAGGACGTCGTCTCCGCCGTGAAGGAAGCCACCGGAGGCCGGGGCGCGGACGTGATCTACGACCCCGTGGGCGGCGAGGCCTACACGCAGTCGACCAAGGTCGTCGCCTTCGAGGGACGCATCGTGGTCGTCGGCTTCGCCAGCGGGACGATCCCCAGCCCCGGCCTCAACCACGCCCTCGTCAAGAACTACTCGATCCTCGGCCTGCACTGGGGTCTGTACAACACCAAGAACCCGAAGCTGGTCCAGCACTGCCACGAGCAGCTCACCGAGCTGGCGGCCCGGGGCGTCGTCAAGCCGCTGGTGAGCGAGCGCACGTCGCTCGGCGGGGCCGCGGCCGCCGTGCAGCGCGTCGCGGACGGCGTCACCACCGGCCGGGTCGTCGTGGTGCCCTCGCTGGAGAACGGAGCCGCCGCATGACCGACGCAGCCGACCTCAGGCGCCGCACGGCCGAGTTGCTGGCCGCGTACCCGCCCGCCACCACCGACCGCCTGGACTTCCTGCGCGCCCGCTTCGACGCGGGGCTCGCCTGGGTGCACTACCCCGAGGGCCTCGGCGGGCTCGGCGCCCCGCGCTCCCTCCAAGCCGTGGTGGACGCGGACCTGGAGGCGGAAGACGCCCCCGGCAACGATCCGCGACGCATCGGCATCGGCCTGGGCATGGCCGCGCCGACGATCCTCGCCTACGGCACCCAGGAGCAGAAGCGGCAGTACCTGCGGCCGCTGTGGACGGGTGAGGAGGTCTGGTGCCAGCTCTTCAGCGAGCCCGGCGCCGGCTCCGACCTCGCCGCGCTCGGCACCCGCGCCGTACGGGAGAGCGGGGGAGACTGGGTGGTGAACGGGCAGAAGGTGTGGACGTCCAGCGCCCATGTCGCCCGCTGGGCCATCCTCATCGCCCGCACCGACCCGGACGTGCCCAAGCACCGGGGCATCACGTACTTCATCTGCGACATGACCGACCCCGGTGTCGAGGTCCGGCCGCTGCGCCAGGTCACCGGCGAGGCCGAGTTCAACGAGGTGTTCATCACCGACGTCCGCATCCCGGACGCGCGCCGCCTCGGCGAGGTCGGCGACGGCTGGAAGGTCGCGCAGACCACGCTCAACAACGAGCGCGTCGCCATCGGCGGTATGCGGCTGCCGCGAGAGGGCGGCATGATCGGCCCGGTCGCCAGGACCTGGCGCGAGCGCCCCGAACTGCGTACCCACGACCTGCACCAGCGGCTGCTGAAGCTCTGGGTCGAGGCCGAGGCCGCCCGGCTCACCGCCGAGCGGCTGCGTCAGCAGCTCGTCGCCGGACAGCCCGGCCCCGAGGGCGCCGGCATGAAGCTCGCCTTCGCCCGCCTCAACCAGGAGATCAGCGGCCTTGAGGTCGAACTCCGGGGCGAGGAAGGCCTGTTGTACGACGACTGGACCATGCGGCGCCCCGAGCTGGTCGACTTCGTCGGCCGTGACGCCGGCTACCGCTACCTTCGCTCCAAGGGCAACAGCATCGAGGGCGGGACCACCGAGGTCCTGCTGAACATCGTCGCCGAGCGCGTCCTGGGCCTGCCCAGCGAGCCGCGCACCGACAAGGACGTCGCCTGGAAGGACCTCGCCCGATGACCGATCTCCTGTACTCGGAGGAGGAAGAGGCCCTCCGCGCGGCCGTCCGCGACGTGCTGACCGACCACTGCGACGCGGCCGGCGTGATCGCCCGCGTCGAGACGGACGCCCCGCACCACCGTGAACTGTGGAAGCTGCTCGCCGACGGCATGGGCCTCGCCGGGCTGCTCGTCCCCGAGGAGTTGGGCGGCCAGGGCGCCACGCACCGCGAGGCCGCCGTGGTTCTGGAGGAGTTGGGGCGTGCGGTCGCACCGGTGCCGTTCCTCACGAGCGCCGTCGTCGCCACCGAGGCCCTGCTCGCCGGCGCCGCGGACGACCTGCTCGGCGACCTGGCCTCCGGCCGGAGGATCGGCGCCCTCGCGGTCGCGCTGAACCTCCCGGCCGGGAGCGCCTACAAGGTCGTACGGTACGAAGACGGCGCCCTGCACGGGGAGTTGACCGGCATCGCGGACGCCGCCGTCGCCGATGTGCTGCTGGTGCCCGCCGACGACGGGGGCCTGTACGCGGTCGACGCCTCGGCCGTGACCGTCACCCCGCAGGTGTCGCTCGACCTGACCCGGCCGCTGGCGAAGGTGACGCTCGACGGGGCGCCGGGCCGGCTCCTCGGTGAC
>NZ_LRTR01000526.1 GCF_001550375.1 Streptomyces europaeiscabiei
CCGAACTCGCCGTACGCCGGGCCCTGCGCGCCGGGGCCGGGCTGCTGGCGTCCGAGCAACTCGGCCTCGCGGAGTGGACGTTGACCGAGACGGTCCGCTACCTCAAGGAGCGCAAGCAGTTCAACCGGCCCGTCGGCGGCTTCCAGGCGCTCAAGCACCGCCTCGCGCAGCTGTGGCTGGAGGTCGTCAACCTGCGGGCGGCCGCCCGGAACGCGGCCGACCAGCTCGCCACCGGCAGCGACGACGCCGACCTCGCGGTGGCCGTCGCCCAGGCCTTCGCCGCCCCCGTGGCCGTCCACGCGGCCGAGGAGGCGCTGCAACTGCACGGCGGGATCGGCATGACCTGGGAGCACCCGGTCCACCTGTACCTGAAGCGGGCGAAGGCCGACTCCATCGCGTACGGCACGGCGGGCGCCCACCGGGCGGCGCTGGCCGAACTGGTCGGCCTCCAGGCCCCCTGACGGACCTCACGCACACCCGGAGAAGCGCAGGGAAAGCCCGCCCCAGCTGGGGCGGGCTTTCCCGTGTGCGCACGGCGGCCCCGGTGAACCTGGGTGAACGAACGACGGCGGTCCGGCCAACTCCCCGCACGGCCCTGCTCATCGGCCCCTTCCGGCCCGCATACTCGCCAAGGTCCGCAACCGGCCCCACCCGGGAGGCAGAGCATGGCCCTCACCACCCGTCGCAGAGCCCTCACCACCCTCGGCGCCGCCCTCGCGGGTGCGGTCGCCCTGCCCGCCACGAGCGCGTCGGCCGGCGAACGGCAGCACCGCCCGCGCCCGTTGTGGCGGGCCCCCCCCCCCAACCACCACGACCA
>NZ_LRTR01000527.1 GCF_001550375.1 Streptomyces europaeiscabiei
CCGTTGTGGCGGGCCCACGCCCACAACGACTACGACCATCCGCGCCCCCTCCTCGACGCTCTCGACCACCGCTTCGGCAGCGTCGAGGCCGACGTCTTCCTCGTCGGCGACCAACTCCTCGTCGCCCACGACCCGGCCGGCCTCGACCCCACCCGCACGCTGGAATCCCTCTACCTCGGCCCGCTCGCCGCCCGCGTCCGCGCCCACCACGGCTCGGTGTACCGGGGCTACCGCCGACCGCTCCGGCTGCTCATCGACATCAAGACCGAGGGTGCGTCGACGTACCTCGCACTCGACCGTCATCTGCGGCGCCACCGGCACCTGTTCACGACGTTCGCGCACGGCCGCGTGTACCCGGGCGCGGTCACGGCCGTGATCTCCGGGGACCGGGCCGCCCGGGTGCCCATGGAGGCGCAGACGGTGCGGCGCGCCTTCTACGACGGACGGCTCACCGACCTCGCGAGCGCGAAGCCCGCGCCCGCCTCCTTCATCCCGTTGATCTCCGACAACTGGACGCTCAACTTCACCTGGCAGGGCGTCGGTCCGTTCCCCCGGGCCGAACGCGCCAAGCTGCGCACGATCGTCTCGACGGCCCACCGGCGCGGGCAGACGGTGCGGTTCTGGGCGACGCCCGATCTGGCGGGCCCGGCGCGGGACGCGCTGTGGGCAGAGTTGATCGCGGCCGACGTCGACCACCTCAACACGGACGACCTCGCGGGCCTCGAAGCGTTTCTGGACGCCCACCGGTCGGCGTAGGCACGACATGGTCGACACCACTCGTTCGGCGGACATGTCAGCCGCACGGACGAACCCTCCGTTACGCCACACTTGCGGCCGAATGCCGCGAAGTGGGCGTGGCGGAGGAGGTTGACGATGGCCATTTCCATCTCTGTGGTGGTGCTGCTCGTGATCCTGACGGTGGTCTTCATGCGCAACGGCGCGCTGAAGTTCTCGCACGCCGCGGTCTGTGTGCTGCTGGGTTTCTACATGGCCGGCACGAGCCTGGCGCCGACCATCCACAACGGCCTGACGGCCACGGCGGACATCGTGAGCAGCCTGAACCCGTGAGGCTCAGGCTTTCGTGAAGACGCCGATGCCGTTCGGCACGGCCCGTTCCGCGCCGTCGCTCGGATGGTTGCGGACGGTGACCGCGCTCGCGCCGGGCGCGCGGGCGACCAGCGTGGAGGAGCCGCCGCCGTCGAGGCTGAACGCCTCGACGGAACCCAACTCCCTCAGCGTGTCGGCCACTTCGGCGATGGTGAGACCGGTCCGGTAGGCCGCGGCGCCGTCCAGGGCGAGGAGCAGGAGGCGGTGGCCGCCGTCGGCGATGCCCGCGGCGGTGCGTACCGCCGAGGTCGTGTCGTCGAGGCCGGGGAGCGGCCGGCCGCCCCGCAGCACCGGGTAGCCGCCGAGCGCGAAGGCGTACGGGGTTCCGGTCGAGGCGACGAGGACGTGCTGCACCTCCACCGAGTCGCCGGGGGAGAGCCTGCGCAGCCGCTGGGCGCCCGCCTCGCGCCCGACGAGGACGGTGGCGCCGGCCGCGATGGCGCCGCTGCCGGGGGTGCCTGCCGAGCCGACCACGCGGCCGTCCTCGACCAGCACCTCGTGGGTGTCGGTGCTGCACGGCGCCGCCCGGTCGGTGTCCGTGCCGCAGACGGCGCGCATCCGGGAGACGCTGCCCCAGTCCGGGGTGAACGCCCCCACGGAACCGACGGGCAGGGCGTACTGGTTGAGGCCGCGGAGCGGGAGATCACCCTCGGGGGTGGTGACGGAACCGTCGAGGGCGAGGCTGTCCAGGCGGGCCGTGCCGTCGGTCGTGACGCCCAGTACGTCCTCGGTGCTCGTGCCGGGCGGCAGGGACGGGCCGAAACGCTGGCCCTTCGGTACGGCGGCCTTGAGCGCGTGCCCGCCGGCGACGGCCGGCCCGACCGGCGCCCCGGTGGCCGCGACACCGGGGTGCTGGGTCTCGGTGTTGTTGAAGAAGTCGCCGTTGACCCCGGCCACGGCACCCGCCGAGGTGGCCAGCCGGGACACGGTCGCCCGCGCGGCCACCTTCGTCGGGTACAGCAGCCCGACGCCCACCTGGCGGTTGCGCAGGTCGACGCTCAGCACATGGGCGTGCGTCAGGCCCATGGCCGCCCGGATGTCGAAGTGGGTGTACTCGACGCCCGGCGCGACGGTGACCGCCCTGGGCGCGCCACTGGCCGGTGCCGCCCCCACGAGGGCCGCGCCGGCCAGCACACTCCACGCCGACAGAAGCGTCAGTACCGTTCTGAACCGTCCAGCACGACGCGTCACGGCGCCCCCCGATGTCTCGTCAACTGTCCCAGGACTCAGGGGAAGTGCACCAGACGACTACCGGCCGGGCGGCGCCTCGGCCCCGACGACGCGGGAACGGGTGAGAAAACGCACCCCTTCGGGTGCTTCCAGGGAGAAACCACTGCCCCGGCCCGGTACGACGTCGACGATCAGCCGGGTGTGGCTCCACACCTCGTACTGGCTGCGGGACATCCAGAACCCGATCGCCTCGTCGACCCCGTCTACGGTCAGCTCCGCGAGGAGGACGTCCGAGTCTCCCGTACGGAACTCGCCGTCCGGGTAGCACATGGGGGCGCTGCCGTCGCAGCAGCCGCCCGACTGGTGGAACATCAACGGGCCGTGGGCCGCCCGCAGCCGCCGAAGGAGATCGGCGGCCGCGGGGGTCAGCTCTACGCGCGGGACAGCATCCATGACCGCAGTCAACGCCTCGCCAGGTTGCGAGGACGTTGCGTGCCCCGGGGCGTGCTTCAGGACGTGCTCCGGAGCGAGCGGTCAGCTCTCCGGGCGGCCGTCGGCGCGGTTGCGGCGGCGCAGCAGGAGCAGCCCGCCCACGAGGGCCGCGACTCCGCCCGCGGCGGTCCAGGCCGGGAAGTCGGACGTG
>NZ_LRTR01000528.1 GCF_001550375.1 Streptomyces europaeiscabiei
GGGGGACGGGGAGGCAGCCGACGCGCCCTTCTTCGAGGTGGCGCCGGACCCCGAGCCGGACGCGGCCGTGGACGCCGACGGCGGCGCGCTCGCCTCGGCGTCCGTGGCCCTGTCCCGGGTGAACGCCAGGGTGCCGAAGCCCAGCTGGTCGTAGCCGCCGCTGTTGGGGCCGTAGTCGCCACCACCGCCCTCGGGGGCGGCCTTGGCCGCGGCGCGGGTGAGGTAGGAGGCGTCGAGGCCCCGGCGCTCGGTGTAGTGGTTGGCGATCATGGCCCAGATGGGGCGCGTCATGTTCGGGTCGACGCCGGCCGCGTCGGACGCGGTCTCCCTGCCGGACCAGCCGTTGATCGCACCCTTCGCGCGGGTGTTCGCCGTGTAGGCCACCTCGCCGCCCATGCTCCACCTGGCCACGTACTGGGCACCCTTGAGGAAGCGGTTGTCGTCGTAGCCGTACAGGTCGATGCCCTGGTTCCAGGCCATCTCGCAGAAGGTGCCCATCAGACCGACGCCGAGCAGCGCGTGGCCCTGGTCGCGGCCGGCCTCCAGCCATTCGGCCAGGCCGTCGTCGTGCACGACCGGGATGGCCTTCCGTACGGCGCCGAGACCCTCACCGTGCTTGAAGTACTCGACAGCACGGCTGACCTGGGCCCTGTCGTCGCAGAAGATGCCGGTGGCCAGGACGCACGCCATGTTGGCGAGGTCCCAGTTGGGCCAGTAGTTCGTGACGACGGCGCCGTTGTGCCTGACCAGGAAGTCGTCGCTGAGCGGGGCGAAGACACCGCTCAGCATCTCCCGGAAGCGGTCGAGTGCGAAGTCGGGGTGGTCGCGGACGAGTTCGGCGGCGTTGGCGATCTGGTAGCCGTACAGCCCGGCGGCCAGGAAGCGGTCGGCGTTGCCCGCCAGGGAAGTGAGCTTCGCCGACCAGTCGTTGAGGATCGCCACGGCGGTGTCGGCGTACGCGGACTCGCCGGTGATGTGGTGGCGCAGGCCGTTCTGGTAGGCGGCGTGGATGTCGTTGTAGAGGATCGCGTAGTTCTGGCCGGTGCCGCCCCGGACCACGGTCGCCTGCGGGTTGGCCTTCCAGCCGCTCTGCGCGTGCCGGTTGGCGGTCAGCCTGGCGAACCCCGCCCTGTGGGGCTGGTCGCCCGCCTTCACCTTGGCCGCCATCCGGGCCAGGTCCGCCCCGGTGTGGAGCAGACCGGGGTGCGCGAGGCCACCGCCCGCCGCGAAGGCGGGCGCCGCCGCCAGGCCCGTGCCGATTCCCGGACCCGCCGTGCCCGCGGCGATACCGGCGAACTTCAGCGTGCTCCGGCGGCTGATCTCTGCTGTCACGTGGGGGTCCTCGGGTCTCGGGTACGGGTCGTGGCTCGTGCGCGCGTCGGCGCGGGGAGCCACGAACAGGAGACGCACCGGCCCCGGCGGCGATAACAGAAACCGGGGGCGGTGCGTCCGTCGTGGTGGTCCCGTGGTCCCGTGGTCCCGTGGTGCGCGGTGGCGTCAGGCGCCGGGCGTCCAGCCGGCCAGCCAGTCCGAGACCTCCTGGTCGGCGGCCTGCGCGTCCGTCAGCATCGGGCGGTTGACGCTCGCGCTGCCCGCCCCCGGCCCCTTGTTCGCGTACTCGGCGAAGCGGTCTTCCTTCCAGGAGAAGCCGCCCATGTCGGACCAGGGCGTGGACTTGACCGCGGCGCTGAGGGTGGAGTTGCGGACCGTGGCCTGCGGGTCGACGGTGGTGTCGCCGCCGGGGTGCCAGTTGCGGCCGAGGAAGAAGCTGCCGGCGGTCACGTCACCGTTGACGGTGGACTGGTTGATCAGGATGCCCTTGTGGTTCGCGGCCGTGCTGGGCGCGACGATGTACCCGGCGGAGGTGCCGTTCCAGCGCTTCTTCAGGGTGATGACCGACTTGTCGACGACCGCCGTGGCCCGGCCGAAGATGAAGTCGACGTTGCCCGTGACGTAGGAGTTGGTGACATAGACCCGGCCGAGCCTGTCCTTGGCGGCGGTCTCCATCTCCAGGGTGTCCTGGTCGCCGTTGACGATGACCCCGTCGAGGACGATCCGGTCGGCCTGGGTCAGCAGCGCGACCGCCTGGTGCCCGTTGAGGGACTGATTCGCGGCCTCGTCGAAGTCGTTGGTGACGGTCAGGTTGCGGACCTGGGAGTCGTCCGACTGGATGGACATGGTGGCGCTGCCCGGGGTGCCGTAGGTGCCCGAGCCGCCCGGCTTCTGCATTCCGGCCGCGTTGCCGTACACGATCGTGGTGTCCTTGCGGCTGCCGCCCGCGCCCTGGATGGTGACGTGCGGCTTGTTGGCGGGGACCTTGACGACCTCACGGTAGACGCCCGGCCTGACCGAGATGACGACCCGTGAGGCGTTGTTCGCGGGCACGGCGTCGACGGCCTTCTGCACGCTCGTGTACTGGCCGCTGCCGTCCTTGGCGACGGTCAGCGTGGTGGCCGCGGCGGCCTTGGTGCCGGCGGTCGTGCCGATCGAACCGCGCGGCCCCGCGTTGGACCTGAGGAGGGCGGGCACGTCGGCCGTCTTGTCGAGGGTATAGCTGTAGTACGACTTCGGGTCGAAGGCCGTGCCGCCGCTCTCGTTGCGGCCGGAGGTGCCGGAGAAGACGTTGCCGCGCTGGACCAGGGCGGCCGTGGAGTCCTTGGTGACCGGGTTCCGCATGCCCTGGAAGAAGCTGTTCTCCAGGACCATCTTCGTGTTGCCGCGCGCGTAGTTGCCGTACGACGAGGTGATGTCCGTGCCGGACACGTCCTCCAGGAAGTTGTTGTACAGGTGCGCGTGGGCCACGTTGTCGGTGGAGGGGTTGCGCTGCTCGGTCTCGCGGAACCAGTTGTGGTGGATCGTCAGGTCGGCGGTGGTGTTGGTGGTCCAGCCGATGCCGAAGGTCTTGTTGTTCTGGCTCAGCTTGTTCCAGGACACCGTGACGTAGGTGGTGTCCTTGCGGCTGTCGATGAGGCCGTCCGCCATGTGCCGCAGGTCGTTGTGGTCGATCCAGACGTGGTGGGCGCCGTCCATCTGGACGGCGTCGAAGTCGTGGTCCTTGTCGTTCCAGGTGCCCTGGTAGGCGTCACGGATCGTCAGGTTGCGGATGATGACGTTGTGGACGCCGGAGCCGAGGAAGAAGCCGCCGCCCACGATGTGGCCCGAGGTGCCGGAGCCGACGATCGTCTTGTCGGAGGCGACCTTGATCTCCTTGCCCACCGGGTTCATGTCGATCGTGGCGGCCACGACGATGACATACGGCTCGGCGGCGGTCGCGTACTTCTCCAGGTCGGCCAGGGTCTTCACGGTGACCGTCTTTCCGTCCCGGCCGCCGTAGGTCCCGTTCTGGCCGAGCGCGTTCACCGAGGCGAAGCCGTCGGCGGTCTCGGTGGCCCAGGTGAGGGCGGCCGCCGCGGCCCGGGGCTGGACGTCCTCACCGAACACGCCGAAGACCGTGCCGTAGGCCAGGGTCCCGGCGGCGGCCAGGGTCAGGGGGACACCGGCGACGAGGGCGGTCTTCCTTCTGCGGTGGCGGGCCTTGCCGTGGTTCTCGCTCACGAGTCGCTTCCGTTCCGTGCGGGGGGATGGTCGTCAGCCGAGCAGTCGCCGCCGGATGTGAAGAGGTTGCCGCCTTTCAGTATGAATCTCGGCCAGGGGAGCGGGACTTCGGGCAGGGGCCGGGAATGGCCGAGAACGGCCCCCGGGTGCGGAGTGGAACGGTCCATGTCGCCGGGCCCGGGCCCGAGACGGCCGTTGACACGTGCGTGCAGGTCAGGACCGGGCCGTCACAGCAACACATCGATTCCGTTGTTCACTTGACTACCGGGCGTCACACGCGATTGGCTCCGCCCAGCGAAAGTCAGCCAGTCGCCGCACGTCATCGCGGTGATGACGGCGGCCTCGCTCTCCCAGACCTCCCACCCCGGTCGCACAGCGAGGTGCCGCGCCCCCATGAACCCACCGCCCGCGTCCCACAGGATCTTCACAGCCTTCCGTGCGACGGCGCTCGCCGCCGCGGTCTGCCTCACCGTCGCCGGCTGCTCGGTGTTCGGCGGGTCGGAGGGCGATTCGGACACGGACGGGTCGGGTGCCTCGGGCGGGGAGACGAAGGTCGCGCTGATCACGCACAGCGCCGAGGGGGACGCCTTCTGGGACCTGGTCCGCAAGGGCGCGGAGGTCGCGGCCGCGAAGGACGGCATCGAGCTGACCTTCGTCAGCGACCCCGACCCCGCGGGACAGGCGAAGCTCGTGCGGGACGCGATCGCCGACAAGGTCGACGGCATCGCGGTGACCCTCGCCAAGCCGCAGGCGATGCGGGGCGCGGTCGCCGAGGCCCGCGCGGCGGGCATACCCGTGGTGGGCCTCAACTCCGGCATCGACGCCTGGCAGTCACAGGGCCTGCTGGGCTTCTTCGGACAGGACGAGAGCGTCGCCGGCCGGGCGCTCGGCAACGAACTCGACGCCCGTGCCGCCAAGCACGCCCTGTGCGTCGTCCACGAGCGGGGCAACGTCGCCATCGAGGCTCGCTGTGCCGGCGTACGGAAGTCCTTCGGCGGCCAGACCGACAACCTCTACGTGGACGGCACCGACATGGACGCGGTGACCGGCTCGATCGCCGCGAAGCTCCGCCAGGACCCGACCATCGACGAGGTCGTCACGCTCGGGGCCCAGTTCGCGCTCGCCGCCGTGGACTCCGTGGACGACGCGAACAGCAAGGCCCAGGTCGCCACCTTCGACCTCAACAAGGACCTGGTCAAGGCCGTGAAGAGCGGCGACGTCCAGTTCGCGGTGGACCAACAGCCGTATCTGCAGGGCTACCTCGCGGTCGACGCGCTGTGGCTCTACAGGACCAACGGCAACATCAGCGGTGGGGGTGTCGAACCCGTGCTCACCGGTCCCGCGTTCGTGACGAGGAAGAACATCGCCGGAATCGCGGAGTTCGCGGCGAACGGGACCCGTTGACGTGAGGCGCCCGGACCCCGGCGGGACCTTCGCCCGTCGGCGCTCTCGGGGCCGCCACGCCCGGACAAACGGAACCTTCCGTTCGGGCATGACCGCACTACGGAACCCAAGCATCCGGAACGGTCGTGTAACGGCGACCCCAAACTTCGTACCACCCCTGCGACGTGCACTCACTTGTGCGGATAACATCCTGCGCATCCCCTGTGCGCCCTACTGACAGGTGTCCACCCGCCGATCCCGGACCTCTGTCGCTCCACCCCTGATCCGTTCCGCTCCCCGCCAACCGCCTCAAGGACGACGATGCCCCCACGGACCGGCGCCCGGCGCCGTCTCGGCTCCATACGTCTCTCGCTGATCCTCCTGGCTCTGATCCCCAGCGTCACGCTGGCCGTGAGTTGGGGTGTGACGACGACCCAGATGTTCTCGGAGGGACTGCGGCTGCGGACGCAGACCGGACTGAGCAAGTCCACCGGCGCCATGGGAACCGAGGCGACTCTCGCCCTGCAGCGCGAACGCGCCCTGTCGGCGGCCTACATGGCCGCCCCCGGCAGCTCCATGGACATCCTGGAACAACAGCGCCGGGAGACCGACAAGGCGGTCGCGAAGCTCGCCGCACACGCGGATGCCATGGAGGAGACCCCCGACCGCATAGGTGTGCGGCTGTACTCGGTGATGGCCGGCTCCAGCAGCCTGGAGTACTACCGGGGCCAGGTGGACAGCCCCACCGACATCACCCCCGAACAGATCCTCGAGCAGTACACCGAGATCATCGACGACCAGATCCACGCCTTCCAGGCGCTCTCCCAGGTCGACGACGGCGACCTCACCTCACAGGCCGGCCCGCTCATCACCCTCGAACAGGCCGCGGAGCTGGTCTCCCAGGGCGACGCGATCCTCACCCTCAACTGGCCCTCGGGAGAGCTGGACGAGCCGAGTCGGCACCGCTTCGCCCAGGTGGTCAACGCCCGGCGCTGGCTCGTCGACGACCAGCTCATCCACACGGTGGAGGGCGAGGTGAAGACCGAGATCGAACGGATCGTCCAGGGCAAGGACTGGCAGGCGCTGCAGGACGTGGAGGACCAGGTCCTCTCGGCCCCCGCCACGGGCACCGGGGAGTCCCGCAGGGTCAAAATGCCGCAGGCCCAGGCCCGCTGGAACGCCGCGATGACGAAGCTGTCCACCCAGTACGAGCACTTGATCCGCGAGCAGACCCAGGGGCTGCTGGACCGCAGTGGCGAGGAGGCACGCGGTCTGCTGATCACGGCCGGCTCGCTGAGCGCCGGCGGTCTCGCCGCGCTCCTGCTGTGCGTCGTGATGTCCTGGCGCATCACCCGCTCCCTGTCCCTCCGGCTCACCGGCCTGCGCACGGCCACCCTCAGCCTCGCCGAGGAGCGGCTGCCCGACATCGTCGCCCGCCTCGACCGGGGCGAGAAGGTCGACGTGGACGCCGCCGCGGCCCCGCTCGACTACGGCACCGACGAACTCGGCCAGGTCGCCAAGGCGTTCAACGCCGCCCAGCGCACCGCCGTGCACACCGCCGTGGAACTCGCCGACACCCGGCGCGGCTTCCAGCGCGTCATCCTCGGTATCGCCCGGCAGAGCCAGAACCTCGTCAACCTCCAGCTCACCAAGCTCGACAGCCTGGAGCGCCAGCACCAGGACCCGGAGATCCTCAAGGGCCTGTACGAGCTGGACTCCACCGCGAGCCAGCTGCGCCGCTACGAGGAGAACCTGGTCATCATCAGCGGCGAGCGGCCCGGCCGCAGCTGGACCGAACCGGTCGCGCTGATCGACATCCTGCGCAGCGCCGTCGGCGAGGTCGCCCAGTACCAGCGGGTGGAGGTGCACGCCGACGACGAGGTGTGGATCGCCCCGCCCGCCGTGGCCGACGTGATCCACCTCCTCGCCGAGCTCATCGACAACGCGACCACGTACTCGCCCGCCCCCAGCCCGGTCAGCGTCCGCGCCGCGATCGTCGCCAAGGGACTCGCCCTAGAGGTGGAGGACCGGGGCCTCGGCATGTCCGAGGAGGACTACACGGCGTTCAACGCCCAGCTGGCGGTGCCCCCGCAGTTCGACGTGGTCGCGCTCGCCGACGACCTCCGGCTCGGCATGTTCGTCATCGCCCGCCTCGCCACCCGGCACGGCATCACCGTGACCCTGCGTGCCTCGCCGTACGGCGGCACCACCGCGATCGTGCTGATCCCGGACGAGATCGTGGTCCGCGAGGCCCCCGCCCCCGACGAGGACGGCGGCGACTCGGCCGAACCGCTCGTACGCACCTCGCTCGTGGCCGCCCGGGTCGCCGCGGCCGCGGCGGAGCCGGACCCGGAGCCCGAACCCGCACGGGAGGAACCGGACCGTGTGCCGCAGGAGAGGCTCGCCACGAACGGGAGACCCGCCGACCGGGTCGAGGACGCGAACGGGACACGGCCGGCCGCCCCGCGGAAGTCCCCGGCCGGGAAGAAGGGCGGCCTGATGCCGTTGCCCCGCCGGATCCCGCAGACCAGCCTCGCCGCCGAACTGAAGGAGGAGGCCGGACCCTGCCCCGACGGCGACGCCGACGACTTCACGGCCGAGCGCGCGGCCTCCTCACTGGCCGGCTTCCAGCGCGGAACCCTCCAGGCACGTGACGACGACGAGGAACCCGAGTACGCATCAGGGGAGGCATCCGCATCCCAAGACCCAGGAGACCGGATCCCCGCCTCCGGAACCTGACGTCCCATCGACTCCCCACGCAGACCGCTCTTTGAAGGACACACAGATGACACGCCCCATCCCCGCCACGCACAGTCAGCTCGACCAGCTGCTCACCGGACTGGTGGACCGGGTCGCCGAGGTCGACCACGCCGTCGTGCTCTCCGAGGACGGACTGGTCGTCAGCAAATCCACCGCGTTCCTGCGCGACGACGCCGAGCGGCTGGCGGCCACCGCGTCCGGTCTGATGAGCCTCAGCAAGGGCGTCAGCATGGACTTCCGCGGCGGTCCCGTACGCCAGTTGCTCATCGAGATGGGCAACGCCTTCCTGATCCTCACCAACGCCGGACCCGGCGCCAACCTCGCCGTGCTCACCCGGCAGGGCGCCGACGTCGGCGTCGTGGCGTACCAGATGAACATGCTGGTGAAGAAGATCGGCGAGCACCTCAGCGCCGCCCCCCGCGCCGGTGCTGTCGCGGCCGACAGCGGCGAGTGAGGTGAACGGAGGCGACGCGGCGGGCCGGCTGGTTCGCCCGTTCACCCTGACGGGCGGCCGGACCCGGCCCGCCCGTGGCGACTTCACCCTCATCACCATGGTGACGGCCGTGGACCCGCAGCCGGCCGGGGGCACCCGGCCGCAGCCGGAGCACGCCCGGATCGTCAAGCTGTGCGCGAAGCCGATCGTGGTGGCGGAGCTGGCCAGCAAGCTCGACCTCCCGGTCAGCGTGGTCGCCATCATGCTCTGCGACCTGCTGGAAGCGGGCCGGATCAGCGTGCGCCAGCCACGGCTGATCTCCCGCGCCCCCGACCTGGACCTGCTGAAGAAAGTGAGGGACGGTCTTGGCCGGCTCTGACCCCACCCCCCAGGGGATCTCGGCTCCCGACACGGTGAAGATACTCATCGCCGGCGGATTCGGCGTCGGAAAGACGACCATGGTCGGATCGGTCAGCGAGATCGTCCCGCTGCGCACCGAGGAACCCCTCACCACCGCCGGTCTCGGCGTCGACGACCTCGACGGCATCCCCGAGAAGCACGCCACCACGGTGGCCCTCGACTTCGGCCGGATCAGCATCGGCCAGGACCTCGTGCTCTATCTGTTCGGCACGCCCGGACAGCAGCGGTTCTGGTTCATGTGGAACGACCTCGCGATCGGCGCCCTAGGCGCCGTCGTCCTCGTGGACGTGCGCCGACCCGACTCCAGCTTCGCCGCCATCGACTTCTTCGAACGCCGCAGGATCCCCTTCGTCATCGGCGTCAACGGCTTCCACGGCGAGCACCCCTACGAGCCCGACGTGATCCGCGAGTCGCTGGCCCTCCCCGAGAACACCCCGGTGCTCCTCTTCGACGCCCGCAAGCGCACCTCGTGCCGCGACGTGCTGATCGCCCTCCTGGACCAGCTGATCGCCACCTCGGCCCGCTGAGGGCCGGGCGTCGAAGCCGCCGGAAGCCGCCGAAGCCGCAGCGGCCGTCGCGGGAGCGCCTAGGGGTGGACCTCCTCGCGCACCAGGCCGGCGACGTGGTCGGTGATGGTGTCGAGGATGCCCGTCCAGGTCGTGTCGTCGCCGAGGACCAGGAAGTTCAGGGTGAGGCCGTCCGTCATGGCGGCCAGATAGCGGGCCAGCACGGGGACGGGCACCGTCAGTTCGAACCCCATGGACACCCGCAGCTGCGCGATCAGGTCGGCGTAGGTGTCGCAGTACATCTCGTACTGCCGTCGCGCCAGATGCTCGAACCCGGGCTCCCTGAGGGCGTACTGGGTCAGCTCGTAGGTGAGCATGTGCTCGCCCGGATGGGCGGACACATGATCCCAGTACGCCTGGAAACCGGCCCGGACGGTCTCCCTGAGCGTCTCCCGAGGGCGGATCGCGTCCCGCACCAGTGTCACGTAGTGCCCGGTGATGGTGGTGATGACGGACTCGATCAGCTCCTGCTTCGACTCGAAGCAGTAGTGGAAGACGCTCAGTGACACGCCCGCCTCGGCCGCGATGGACCGGGTCGTCGTCCTGGGGACGCCGTCCCGGGTCATCGCGCGGATCGCAGCCTCCGTGAGTTGTCTGCGTCGCTCGGCCGACGGCAGGCGTGCCATGCGGATCCCTTTCCCCCGTGGTGCGCGGTCAGCTGCTGTAGACGCCGACCTCGTAGAGGGAGTAACCCCAGTCCGTACCGCGGTCGGTCCCCAGCATCCGAACATATCTGGCCGTCACGCCGGAGAACGTGGCCGTGTCCAGACCGCCGTCACCCGAGGTCGCGGACCAGACGGTCTTCCACGTCGACCCGTCGGTCGAGACGTCGATCTGGTACGCCTTGCCGTAGGCCCGCTCCCAGTCGAGGGTGACCTTCTTGATCGTGTGCGAGGTGCCGAGGTCCACCTTCCACCACTGGGAGTCGCTCCAGTCGCTCGCCCAGCGGGTGCCGCTGTCACCGTCCACGGCCCGGCCGGGCTGGTAGCTGGTGACGGGGTTCGACTCGGACGCACTGGCCGTCGCCGTCCTGCCCTTGGCGAGGTTCACCCCGGCCTGGTGGCCCTCGGAGGAGCCCCAGGTGTCGAGGTAGGAATCGGCGCCCTTGAAGAGGTCGTCCACGACGCCCTGGCCGCCGACGAGCCGGATGTCCTCGATCCAGTCCGGGATCATCCCGACATGGGCGGCACCGTCGGTGTTGTAGTCGAAGGTGCGCGTACCGGTGGTCTGCTTGGCGATGGTGGAGCCGCCGTCGACGCTCTTGAAGGGATACGTCACCGGGTTGGAGGTGGTGGCGCCGCGCGGGGCGGGGTGGTCGCCGATGCCGTTGAAGTCGGTGCCGTAGCCGTAGCCCACGTTGTACTTGGTCCGCAGCGCGTCGGTGCGCTTGGCCTCCGTGCTGAACTCCTCGGAGCCGTGCATGTACTGGGCGACGAAACCGCCGAGGGAGTAGACCCGCTCGGTCCAGTTCAGGTCCATCCAGCTGTGCGAGGACAGGACGCCCGGGTAGGATGCGGCCTCGAACATGTCCAGGGCCTGGCCGGTGGCCTTGACACTCATGTGGTCGATCTCGAGCATCATCTTGCGCTTCATCATGCCCTGCACGGCGTACTCACCGAGATCGGTGAGCCCCCGGACGTTGCACTGCGCGTTCTCGTCGTACTCCGGCACCTCGGTACCCGTCGGCAGGTCCTCCTCGGCCTCGGTGGCCGCATCGCCGATCGGGTTGTCCTTCTGCGGGCCCTTGCACTTCTCGGTCTGCCAGAAGGTGCCCGTCGACAGGAACTGGCCGACGTTGATGGCCGTTCCGAGACCGTGTTCGTCGAAGCGGACACCGCACAGCGCGTTGTCGAACTTGTGGCACAGGAACATGCTGCGCACACCCAGGCCGTACAGCTCGTCGAGGCCCTTGTCGATGTCCGCCTTGCTGCACTGCGGGATGTCGAGGATCTGCTTGCAGCCGAACGGCTCGGACGTCTCCACGCCCAGCACCACGGCGAGCTTGCCCTGCGCGACCACGGAGCGAGCCTGCGCGCTGTCGGTGACGATCCGGAACCAGCCCTTGCCGGTGCCGCCGTACTGCGCGTCGATGTAGTCCTGGAGGTCGTACGTCAGCTTCGCCTGCAGCCGGATCGAGGTCATCTCGTCGCAGCTGCGGTCCTTGAACGGGTAGATCGAGCAGATCATCCCATTGGTGACCAGGTCGTTGACCAGCACCCGCTGGCCGCCGCGCCAGGCGCGCTCGATCCAGGCGTAGTAGTTGGCCTGGTGCGTCATCGAGTCGTACGCCGGCCAGTCCTTGAACGTCGGGTAGCCGACCGGGTCGTGCTTGCCGTCGCCGCCGTGGGTGATGTAGTCGAACAGCGCGAGGCTGCCGTCCGGGTAGTGCTCGGGACAGTCCTTCAGCGCGTCGGCTATGCCGGACGACGAGAACACCTTGCCGCAGATGAGCCGGCCGCCGAACGCCTCGTTGGAGAACAGGTGGTTGTGCGCGTCGACGAACCCGCGCACGTCGCCCGCCGAGTTCGTCCCCTTGAACGGCTCGCCCGTCACGTTGATCTGGGAGTCGGGCGAAGGCCGGGAGGTGGGCAGCCACCAGTCGCCGGTGGCGGCGGAACTGGACGACGGGCTGAGCAGCATGCCCATCGTGGTGAGGAACAGCGCCAGCACCATGAGAGGTCTGCGTCTGCGGTGGGCGCGTGGAGTCCTGGTCATCACTCACGTCCTCGGTCGGGGGGGGTGCACGGTCGATCGGCCAGACCGTTCCGGGACGCGGTGAACACCCACGACGCCATAGCCCGATTGTCATGGCTGGCACAAGCGATGTGACGAGAATCGCTACTGTGGTGATCCGAGTCAATAGTCCGGGACGCTTGACCTGATGCCACCCATTGCCCTAAGGCGGGAGAACGCCTCGTCAAATTCTTGTGAAAATAAGGAGGTTGTCCCGGACTCTCCGCCCTCGCCGACCGGCGTGCACGTTCAGGAAAGTGCGCGTACCGACTGGCGGATCACCAACTGCGTGCCCAGCACCACGTGGTCGTCGCCCCCGAGGCCTTCCTCGCGCTCCAGCGCCAGCCGGACCGCCGTGCGCCCCAGGTCCTCGTACGGCACCCGTACCGTGGTCAACGCGGGGGAGAGGTCGGCTGCGAACGGGACGTCGTCGAAGCCGACCAGGGAGACATCGCCCGGGACGTCGAGACCGGCCTCGCGCAGCGCGGCCAGTGCCCCCGTGGCGACCACGTCGGTGCCCGCGAAGACCGCCGTGAACCCCAGGCCGGCCGCCAGCGCCTCCCGGGTGCGCTGATAGCCCGAGACGCGGGTGTACGGGCCGGGCAGTTCCAACTCCTCGGAGGGTGCCACCCCGTGAGCGCGCAGGGCGTGCAGGAACCCGTCCCGGCGCTGGTCGGAGGTGCTGAGCCCGGGGACCCCGCCCAGGAAGAGGACGCGCCGGTGCCCGGCGGTCAGCAGATGGTCGGTGGCCTGGAAGGCTCCGCCCCGGTTGTCGTACTGCACCACCGTCACCGGCAGATCGCCGGGCAGCGGTGGGCGGCCCACCAGCACCAGCCGGGAGCCGACCGCGTCCAGCGCCGTCGCGTACCCGGCCATCCGCCGCCGGTACGCCTCGTCCTGCTGGGCCCCGCCGACGAGGAGGACCGCTGCCGCGTGCTGCTCGCGCATGAGCTGGACCAGGTCGTCCTCGCGCGCCGAGTCGTCGTGCGTGGCGCACACCAGGCTCAGCCGGCCCCGGTCGGCGGCCGCCTGCTCCACCCCCGCCGCGACATGGGCGAGGGAGGGACCGGTGATGTCCTTGATGACCAGGGCGACGGGGCCCGCGACCCGGCCGGAGAGCGCCTTCGCGTGCACGTTCACCACGTAGTGCAGCGACTCGACGGCCGCCATGACCCGGGCCCTGGTCTCCGTGGACACCGGGTAGTTGCCGGCGAGCGTGCGGGAAACGGTTGCTACGGACACTCCGGCCTGTGCGGCGACATCCCGAATCGTGCTGGGCCGCTCGCCGCCCGAGGCGCTGCTCCGTCGACGCCTGGTCCCGCTGGGTTCGGCGCTCCTACGGCGACCGTTTTCATTGACCGTCACGGTT
This sequence comes from Streptomyces europaeiscabiei, assembly GCF_001550375.1. GTDB lineage: Bacteria > Actinomycetota > Actinomycetes > Streptomycetales > Streptomycetaceae > Streptomyces > Streptomyces europaeiscabiei. The sequence continues at coordinate 13,220 of NZ_LRTR01000528.1, forward strand.
CGACGTTACTGCATGCCCTCGGTAGATGTGGGGGATGATGCAGTAAACGCTTACTGTATCTGTCGGTCGACTCGGTGGCGGGACACCCGTCAGCGCGGCCCGCTAGCAGCCGCCTCTGACATCTCGGGCTCGTGCGAGATCGCTTTGAGCCATCCCATCACCCTAGGGGTGTGTGGGACTTCCGATGCAGTCCCGGGAACGTTCGGCCGGGCCTCTCCGGCGTGGCCAAGTGGGCTCCTGGAGGAATGGCCGAAAAAAGTGGGCGGTGTCCCTTTCCGGTCACACTGATGAGCACGATTCTCGGCAGGCACACGCACAGTCTGCCGGTGCAGCGAGGGGGAACGGCCATCACATCGACGTGGGACGGCGGGTCGAGGGCGGGATTCGAGGACGCGATCATCGCCCTGACGCGGCGGCGGATCGAGATCTTCGACGACGCGGGGCAGGACTGGCGTTTCGCCGAAAGCCTCAAGTCGGTCAGTGAGGAAACGGCCCAGGAGTACGAGGGTCGTACGATCCTCGAACTCATTCAGAACGGACATGACGCCCTGGCCCCGGGCGAGGCCGGCAGGATCGCCGTACTGGCGCGCCGTCATGAGGACCGCGGCGTGCTGTATGTCGCCAACGAGGGCAGCGGCTTCACCGAGGAGAACTTCAAGGCCATCACCGAACTGGCCCTGTCGAGCAAGGGCGCCGGGGAGGGGATCGGGAACAAAGGACTCGGGTTCCGCAGTGTGCTGCAGCTGACCGATTGGCCGGAGATCTACTCCAAGGCGTCGCCCGCCTCCGCCTCGTTCGACGGCTACTGTTTCCGCTTCGCTCGGCCGGACGACATCCACGGCATGGTCGACGACACGGACCTCGCGTCCCGAGTGATCCAGGACATCTCCCCGCTGGCCCTGCCGGTGCCGGCAGCGGTCACGGACCCCGTGCTGAAGGAACTCGCCGCGGACGGCTTCTCGACCGTCGTACGACTGCCGTTGCGCAACGACCACGCCTGGAGCGTCGTGGTCGCGCAGGCCGCGGACGTGGTGGACGACGAGTCGCCCCTGCTGCTCTTCCTCGACCGGGTGCGGGAACTGGTCGTGGAGGTCCGCGGCGGGGAGGAGGACCGGCTGCGACGCGTGCTGTCGCGGACCGAACACGTCTCGGAACTGGTCGAGTCGCGACCGGCGGACTGGTTGCGCGAAGTCGACCTCGCGGATGCCGGACGCTATCTGCTGGCGCGCCGGACCCTGGGTGCCGAGGCCCTGGGCGCGGCGATCGAGCGCAGCGTCCAGACGCACGAGATCGACGCCAAGTGGCTGAACTGGCAGGGCGAGGCGTGGGTCGGCGTCGCGCTCCGGCTGGACAGGCCGCTGCCGCGAAGCGGCCGCATGTACACCTTCATTCCCATGTCGGGAGCCGCCACCGCGCCGTTTCCGGGCCACGCCCACGCCCCGTTCTTCACCAAGTTCGCCCGTCTCGACATCAGCGAGACCGTGGCCCTCAACGACCTGCTCCTGGACCAACTGGCCCTTCTCTGTGTCGAGTCGGCCAGGCGCCTGCGCTCGGAGGCGCCTCACGAGTCGGCGGGACCCCTCGTCCTGGACCTGATGTCCTGGGACAACCCGGCCCGCCTGGACAGGGCTGTGCAAGGAGAGCTGGCCGCCGAGCCGATACTTCCGCTGGAGGGCGGCGAGGCCTGGGGGACGTTGCGGGACTCGTACGCGTGGCCGGACCTCAGACGCCCATGGCGGGTCCTCACCGCCGAGGCGCTCGCCCGCGCGGGAGCGCATCTCCTGGCCGCCTTCGTGGGGCAGACCCGGCACACCCGCGTCGAGAAGCTCGCCAAGGCGGTCCTCTCGAAGTCCATGCGTCCTCCCATGGCCAGTACGGCCGGGTGGGTCGAGGCGGTCGCCGAGACGATCCGGGCCGAAGGGGGCGACTCGCCGGCCCCGCGCTGGGCGGACTTCTACGACGACGTGGCGCTCGCCTTCGCGGGCCAGCCCGGCGCGCTGCGGGGCCGGCGGATCGTCCTCGACCAGGACGGCGGCCTGCGGCCGGCGCTCGGCAGCGGGACGGAGTCCGGAGCGAAGCAGGGGACCGTCTTCTTTCATCCCGGGGCCGAACACGACGACGCCGTCACCCGCGTCCCCGGCGACCTCAAGGCGTTGCGGCGCCGCATTTCCTTCACACACCCGAACATCGCCCGGGAGAGCCCCGGACGGCGGTTCCTGGAACTTTCCGGACTCGTCCGCTCGTACCAGCTGGACCAGGTGTTCGACGCACTGCACGAATTGCTCAAGGGGCGGCCCTCGGACGCGCTCAGCCGTGACGCCCTCACGTTCGCCCTCCGCCAGTTCCCCGTTCTCACCCGGACACAACGCAACAGACTGTCCGCGATCGCCTTCCGGGTCCCCCTCGCCGACGGCGGCTGGACGAAGGCGGCCCGCTGCTCGTTCTCACCCGGCTGGGGCACCGAGGGCGCGCGGCGGTTCGAACGGTTCCTGGACGCGGGCGGTTCACGGATCCCGGAGCTGGCGGCGCAGCGGGAACGCTGGATCAGCGCGCCCGACGACTGGCCGGCTCCGGTGCGGGACCGTGAGGCGTACCTGGAGTTCCTCACCGCCATCGGTGTGGCCGACGGGCTGCGGCTGTCGACCGTCGGAGACCGCCTGGGAGCCCACTACGGCAACGACCTGGCACCGGACGCCCTGGCCCCGCGCTTCGGACTCGGCCCAGTCCTGGGGCCCGCGTGGGCGGCGGACGTCCGGTCCGGATGGACCAGATTCGCCCATCCGTGGACGCCGTACGAGTTCCAGCGACCGCCGGTCCATCTGCCGGGCGCGACGGAGGTCGCCGGGCTGCTCCCCGCCGCCCGGCGGGAGTTCGCGGAACTGCTCGTCCTGGGGTTCCGCACCTGGAAAGACACGGACTTCCAGGTCACCGTGCACCGGCCGGCCTACCCGTTCAAGGACGAGCACTCCTGGCCCACACCGTTCGCGTCCTTCCTTCGCGGCACCCCTTGGCTGCCGGTGGAAGGCGCCGAGTCCGACGGCGGCCCGTCCTTCGTCACCCCGGGCCAGGCGTGGTTCAGCACGGACGGGGAGCTGCCCGCGTTCGTCCCCTCGCTGCCACTGCAGACCCGCCGACTCCTCGCCGACAGGACCGCGGCCGCGCGCCTGCGCCTGTGCGGTCTGCGCGGCTGGGAGGATCCGCGGCATGCGGGCGCGGCCGTGAGACAGCTGGCTGAGATCCTCCACCGGGGCGACGTGCCGGAACACCTCAGTGTCTCCTTCAAGAAGCACTATGGGAGGGCCTGGTCGCAGCTCGCGCAGACCGGCGACTGGCCGTGGTCCCCCGGCGAGGAGGTACGGCTGGTGGTCAGCCAGGGCAATGCCCTGGCGACCCTCGCTCCGGTGACCGACGATGCTCCCGTTCACGTCTGTGACGAGCAGGCACCGCTGAAGGAGGCACTCGTCGAGCTGGCGGGCCATCCCGTCCTGGTCGCCGTCCCCGAGAGCGGGGACGCCATCGTGCGCCAGGCCGAGGCGAACGGAATCCGTACTCTGCGCACTTCAAAGACCGACGTACAGGTACGCCACCGCCATGGTGAACCGATCACCCCCACGGGACGCGCGGACACACTCATCGACGGCAGGGAATGGTTCGTCACGGTCGTGGCACTGGCCGTGGAACTGAAGTCCGGGGCGTTCCTGCGCCGCAGCGAACGCGGTGTGCGAGCCCTCCTGGAACGGCTCCGTACCGTCCGGGTCGTCCGTGCCGAGGAGGTGGAGATCGTCATCTCGGGCGTGCTGACGGAACCGCCGCCCACCACGCGTGGCCTGCCGCTGCCGGACGCCGATCACCCCACCGTCGTCGTCTGGCGCAGCGAGAAGGGCTGGGACGAACTGCAGGCGTGCACGTCCGCCCTGGCCCAACTCCTGGGTACGCCGAGGCTGCAGGACGCGCTGGAGCTGGTCCTGGTCAAGCTGGAGCGGCAGTTCGGCACCCATGAGCCGGACGGGATCGACGACCGCGCTCTCGCGATGGCACTGGACACGTCCGAAGCCAAGGTCGCCGAGATCCGACGCAATCTCACCGGCGATGTGCACGACACGGTACGGCTGCTGCGCCCGGCACTGTGCTGCCTGCTCGGGAACACATGGAACGAGGAGGCGGCACGGGCACTCGGCCGGGCGGCGGGGGAGGACGAACTCGTCCAACTCGTCGGCCGGTACTCGACGGCGTTGCCCGTACCGGCTGCCGAACTCGTCGGTCTGGCGCGCTCCTGCACCACGCCCGCCGAACTGCGCGACGAACTGGGACTGGATTTCCGGCAGTTCAACGAGGCGCTCACCACGCTCGGCCCCGGCTACGCCGCCTACTCCCACCCCGACGTTCACGAGCAGACCTTCGGCGACTTCGTACGCGAACACGAGGGCGTCCTGGTGGACCGGTTGCGTGAGCGGTATGCGGCCGCGGCACGCGACGATGCCGGGGTCTCCGTGTATGCCACGGCCCGCCGACTCCACGACCTGTTGCCGGACCCCGACTGGCTGGCCCGGTTCGTCACCCCGCCCGAGCAGGAGATGAGGGCGAGGGCGGCGGCCTGGCTCCGCTCCCACGACGCCGACGACGACCTGGAGCGGCCCACGGATCTCCCGCCCGTCGACCGCCTCCGCGAACTCAACGCCTCCGCACTGGACTTGCTCGTCCCGGCGTTGGCCCGGCTCGTGTCGGCCTGGTGCCGACGGCATGCGGTTCCCGTACCGGCCGGCTGGCTCGGAGCGCCCCTGCTGGAGGCCAGGACCTTCCTTGAGAGGTCGGGTGTGAGCGATCTCCTGACGCTGAGTGAGACACGACTGCTCGGCATCGTGGAACGCGGTGTGGGCTGGCCGACCGGTATGCCCCTCACCGCCGACGTGGGGTCCCTCGGTCTCACGCCGGCCGATCTGGCCCCCGGGCCCGGACCGGTACAGGGGAGCACCGGCTCGCGCGGTTCGGCTCCGGCCACGATCATGATCGGTGAGAAGGAGGTCGGCGTGGGCCTCGACCACTTCTCCGCCATCGCTGACCTGGCCTCCGGGACGATCGACGAGTCCTTCCTCGCCCAGTCCGGCAAGGTGCGCCTCGACACGGTCACCGGGGTGCCTCAGCCGCGGCGTGGTGGGAGTTCCGCCAAGGCGCGTGTCGTCGTGGCCCGGCTGCACCAGGTGAGCGAGGACCAGAGGTCGGCAATCGGTCTGGTGGGGGAGGTCGCGGCGCGAGCCTGGCTCCAGCGCCACTACTCCGAGGTGCGCTGGCGCTCGGGCTATGCCGCTGTCATCAACGGCGATCGGGAGGCTTCGGACGGCCTGGGATACGACTTCGAGGTCGCCTGGCGCGAGACCACACGGCTGTACGAGGTGAAGGCGCTGAGCGAGCGGGCCGGTGAGCGTGTGGAATTCGAGCTGGGGCCGTCCGAGGTTGACGCCGCCCGCACGCACGCGCGGGGCAGCCGGTACCGGATCCTGCTGATCACCGCTGCCCTGGACCCGGAGCACCGTCAGGTGTTCGCGCTGCCCAACCCGTTCTCCGCGGCCGGCCGTGAACGGTTCCGGATCGTGGGCCGAGGGCTGCGCTACCAGTGCTCGCCACTGCGCAACAGCAGCCGGTCGTGAGACGAGGAACGCGGGAGCATCGAACTCGGTCTCCCGTATCCCGTCTCCCGGGGGGAGTGGCTTGGCTGTCGCTTCCCCGGGTGCCATCGGCAGCCGTCGACTGGTTCGCGCGCGCGGGGGAGTTGGCGCACGGTTGTCTGGACGAGTCCCGTCGGCGCGGTTGCCCGGACGGCTCCCGCTGGGGCGGGCTGTCCTGTCCGGATACGGCCGTACCGCCGAGGGCTGTCCGTCAGGACAGCGGTGCCGTCGACCCCCTGATCACCACCTTGCAGGGGAGGGTGTCGATCCCGGCTCTCGGGGTGCCGGCGATCGCGGTGAAGAGGGCGTGGGCGGCCACTCGCCCGACCTGTTCGAGGTTCATGTCGACGCTGGTCAGGGGCGGTCGGGAACCGGCTGTCATGATCTGCCAGTTGTCGAAGCCCATGACGGCGATGTCGTCGGGGACGCGGTGGCCGCGCTCGCGCAGGACCTCCATGACGCCCCGGGCGATCTGGTCGCTGCCGCAGAGGACCGCGTCGACGTCGGGATGGCGGTCCAGGAGCATGGCGGTGGCGGCACGCCCCCAGCCCTCCGACCAGGCCCCGAACCGTGGTTCGCCGATCAGGGCGAGACCGGCGTCGGCGAGCGCGGCCCGCGCCCCCGCTGCCCGGTCCTGCGCGGCGAGATAGCCGGGATCGCCGGTGATGTGGGCGATCCGGGTGCGGCCGCAGGCGAGGAGGTGCTCCACGGCGATCCGACCGGCGCCGACGCTGTCCGGGACGACGGAGAAGTCCTCCGGATCGTCGGAGGGGGCGTAGGCGTAGACGACCGGGACAGGTAGCTCGCGGCCCAGGGAGGGCCGGGGGTCGGTGCGGCTGCCGACCACGATGAGGCCGTCGACGCGACGGCCCAGCAGGGCGCGCAGATGGTGCTGTTCGCGGATCGCGTCGCCGCGCGCGTCGCACAGGAAGACCGCGACCTCGCCCGCGCCGAACGCGTCCTCCGCGCCCATCAGGATCGGTATGCCGAACCTGCCCTCCAGGTCGCTGGTGAGCAGGCCGACGGTCCCGGTGCGTCCGGCGAGCAGACCGCGGGCCACCTGGTTGGGGCGGAACGACAGCCGCTCGGCGGCCTCGACGACCCGCTGTCTGGTCTCCGCCCGGACCTGGCTGCGGCCGTTGAGCGCCTTGGACGCCGTGGCGATCGAGACGCCCGCCAGCCGGGCGACGTCGCCGAGCGTGGCGGGCTGCGAACGAGAGGGGCCGGTGGCCTGTGCCATGGGTGATCTCCTGTCTCGCCACGCGTGCCGACCTCGCCGAGGATGACACGCCCCACCCGGAAGCGTACGGGAAACGTTTCGGTCAGGATGCTGCCATGGGTTTCTGTGAACCTTCGACAAGCGCTCCCTGCAAGGGGATTGACGAGTATTCGGGTGCGGCCTAGCGTCTCAGAAAGCCTTTTCGGTTCCTTTCGTTTCCGCCACTCGTCAGCCACCAGTCCGGCATGCGTGCGGTTCTCGTGCGGTCTTCGTTCGTCCGCCATCCGCCATCCGCCATCCGCCACTCGGTTCAGTGCCACCACAGCCATCGTCCCGACCGGCGGGCCCCGCACGGCCCGCCGCGAAACAAGGGGGATCGAACATGGGGAGCACGGTCGGACCGCGTGGCCGCGCGAGCCGCCTCGTCACCAACGCCGTCGCACTGCTCGCCGCCGCGACCCTGGTCACGGCCTGCGGGTCGGGCGGCGGCGGCT
>NZ_LRTR01000529.1 GCF_001550375.1 Streptomyces europaeiscabiei
CTCGGGCGTGGCGAGCCAGTCCGCCAGCCGGGCGGCGGTGTCGCGGACGCGGGTGGTGTCGGTGTCGGACAGGAGGTGGAGGCGGGCCGGGGGTTCCTCGGCCGGGGGCGGGAGCAGGGCGCCGGGCCGCCATTCCTCCAGGACCGCGTGGGCGTTGGTGCCGCCGAACCCGAACCCGGAGACCCCGGCGGTGGCCGTACCGCCGTACCGGGGCCACGGCTCGGCCTCCGTCACGACCCGCAGCCGTACGTCGTCCTTCAGGGCGCTGCCCTCGGCGCAGTGCAGCGAGGGCGGAATCAGGTCGTGGTGGAGGGCGAGCACCGTCTTCACCAGGCCGGCGATGCCCGCGGCGGACTCCAGGTGGCCCAGGTTGCCCTTGACGGAGCCGAGGAGCAGCGGCTGGTCGGGGTCACGGCCCGTGCCGAGCACCGCGCCGAGCGCGCCCGCCTCGATCGGGTCGCCCAGCGGGGTGCCCGTGCCGTGCGCCTCGACATGGTCGATGTGCGCGGGGGAGAGACCGGCCCGCGCGTAGGCGGTGGTCAGCAGGGTCTGCTGGGCGGCGGGGTTGGGGGCCAGCAGGCCGTTGGAGCGGCCGTCGGAGTTGACGGCGGTGGCGCGGACGACGGCGAGGACGCGGTCGCCGTCCCGCTCGGCGTCGGACAGCCGTTTCAGGAGCACGGCCGCGCAGCCCTCGCCCCGGCCGATGCCGTCGGCCGCCGCCGAGAACGGCTTGCACCGTCCGTCCGGCGCGAGGGCGCCCGCCCGCCGGAAAGCGACCGTGACGGTCGGGGAGAGCAGCAGGTTGACCCCGGCGGCGATCGCGAGATCGCTCTCGCCCGTGCACAGGCTGACACACGCGTGGTGCACGGCCACCAGCGACGACGAACACGCGGTGTCGACGGCCATGCTCGGCCCCCGCGTGTCCAGGACGTACGCCAGACGGCCCGCCGCCACGCTCAGCGCCCCGCCGGCCGGCGCCCACGGGTCGACGGCGGCCGGGTCGGCGCCGGTGAGCTGTCCGTATTCGGACGCGGAGACGCCGACGAAGACACCGGTGGCGCTGCCCGCGAGGGACGCGGCCGGGACGGCGGCGTGGTCGAGGGCCTCCTGGACGACCTCCAGAAGGATCCGCTGCTGCGGGTCCATGACGGCCGCCTCGCGCGGGGTGATGCGGAAGAAGTCCGCGTCGAACCCGGCGATGTCGTCCAGGTAGCCGCCGTACGGCAGCGCGTCGGCGGGCGGGTACGGCGTGAAGTCCCGCCACCGGTCCTCCGGGACCCGCCGGATCGCGTCGGCACCCGCGCAGAGCGACCGCCAGTACTCCGCCGGGCCGTGCACACCCCCGGGCAGCCGGCACCCGACCCCGACGACCGCGACGGGCTCACCGGGCGACGGTGCCTCGCGGGGCGGGGCCGCCACCGGGGCGACGTCCGCCGCCGCACGGCACAGGCGTGCCACCAACGCGTCCCCCGTGGACACCTCCCACAACAGCGTCGCCGGCAGTTCACGGCCGGTCGCCCGGGACAACTCCCCGGCCAGGACGACCGCGTCCCGCGAGGACATCCCGAGATCCGCGAGCGGCCGGTCCATCGGCACGTCCTCGGCGGCCCCACCGCTCCAGGCGGCCACCTGCTCGGCGATCAGCCGTCGCACCGCGCCTTCCTCACCACCGGTGGCCGGCCGCCGCCGGTCGTCCCGGTCGTCCCTCACGACTCTCATTCCGCGCCCCCCACCGCGTAGGCACCCGCCAGATAGCGTTCACGGGTCAGGGCCCGCGAGACCTTCCCGCTGGACGTACGGGGCACCGTGCCCGGCGGGACGAGGACGACCGCGGAGAGCCGCAGCCCGTGCCGGGCGGAGACGGCCGCGCGTACGGTCCGCACGAAGACCGGTACGTCGATGTCGGCGAGCGGCACGGTCCGCGCGTGCTCCGCGACGACGACCACCCGCTCCCCGGAGCCGCCCGGCACACCGAATGCGGCGAGCCGGTCCCGTCGTACGGCCGGATGCGCGTCCTGGGCCGTGGCCTCCACGTCCTGCGGGTAGTGGTTGCGCCCGTCGACGACGATGAGGTCCTTCAGCCGCCCGGTGACGATCAACTGCCCGTCCAGGACCGTCCCCAGGTCGCCGGTCCGCAGCCACTCGCCCGGACCTGCCGTCGCATCGGCGAGTACGGCGCCGAAGACCCGCCGCGTCTGCCGGTCCTGGTTCCGGTAGCCCCGCCCCACGTTGGGGCCCTGCACCCAGATCTCGCCGACCTCCCCCTCGGACAGGGCGGCCCGTGACACCGGGTCGGCGATCCGCACCCGCTGGCCGGCCGGCGCCCCGCAGCCGGCCAGCAGCACGGCCCTCGGATCGTCGGGCCGCGCCGGCAGGGCTTTCCCGCCGGCCAGGGCGTCCCGGTCGAGCGCGAACGCGCGGAGCGGCTCCCCGGGGCGGGCGGCGGAGACGAAGACGGTCGCCTCGGCCAGCCCGTACGACGGACAGTGGGTCTCCGGCACGAGGCCCTGCGCGGCGAACGCGGCGTGGAAACGGTCGGCCGTGCCGGGGCGGACCGGCTCGCTGCCGTTGATCAGCGCGGCGACGCCGCCCAGCCGCAGCCCGGACTTCTGCGCCTCGGTGACCGTCGAGGCGCAGTAGTCGTAGGCGAAGTTGGGCGCCGCGCTCAGCGCGCGCGGGTGCGCGGCCAGCAGCCGCAGCCAGCGCACGGGCTCGTGCAGGAAGGCCACCGGGTCCATGAGCACCGACAGCAGCCCGCGCACGACCGGCGCGGCGACACTCAGCACTAGCCCCATGTCGTGGTACAGCGGCAGCCAGCCCACGAAGGTCACCGGGTGCGCGTCGGCGCCGTAGGCGGACAGGGCCTGTCGGGCGTTGGCGACGACGTTGGCATGGGTGATCTCCACGCCCGCCGGGGTGCGGGTCGAGCCGGAGGTGTACTGGAGGTAGGCGACGGCGGTGTCGTCGGGCGGGGACGGCCGCCGGTCGTCGGCGGCGGCGTCCGGCACGTGGTCCACGGCGACGACCTTCACCGCCCGGCCCTCGCACAGCTCCCGTACCTCGGCAAGGGCGTGGCCCGTCGTGACGACGACCGCCGGGCACGCGTCCGTCAGGACCGCCGACAGCCGGTCGTCCTGCCCGGGCAGACCGGGCGGGTACAGCGGGACGGCGACCAGGCCGGCGGCGAGCGCCCCGAGGAAGGCGGTGACGTACTCCGTCCCCTGCGGGCACAGCACCGCGACCCGCGCCCCGGGCTCGGCCTCCGCCGCGAGCCGGGCGGCCACGGCCCGCATCCGCAGGTCCAGCCTGCGCCAGGTCAGGGTGCGATGGACGCCCCGCGAGTGCGGCGCGGGATGGTCGACGAAGGTGAACGCCCGGCGGTCGGGGGTGGTCTCGGCCCAGTGCCGCACATACTCCGGCAGACTGCGGAACACGGGCGCGAGCGGGGGGCGGCGGTTGTCCATCGGGCATGGCTCCTCACGTCGCGGGGACGGCTTGCGGTCAGAGTGGTGACGGGACTCGGTGGGTTCGGCGCGCTCAGAGCGGGATGTTGCCGTGGCGGCGTTCCGGCATCGGGGCGCGCTTGCCACGCAGGGCTCGCAGGGCGCGGCAGATGTGGGCGCGGGTGTCGCGCGGCGCGATGACGGCGTCGACGTAGCCGCGCTCGGCGGCGAGGTACGGGGTGCCGTACGTGCTTTCGTACGCCGTGACGAGGCGGGCGCGCAGGGCCTCGGGGTCGGCCGCGGCGGCGAGTTCACGGCGGTGCAGGACCCCGACCGCGCCCTCGGCGCCCATGACGGCGATCCGGGCAGTGGGCCAGGCCAGGTTGATGTCGGCGCCCAGGTGCTTGGAGCCCATCACCGCGTATCCGCCGCCGTACGCCTTGCGCACCACCACCGTGACCTTGGGGACGGTCGCCTCGGCGTAGGCGTACAGGAGTTTCGCGCCGCGCCGGATGATGCCGGCCTGTTCCTGGCGGACGCCGGAGAGATAGCCGGGGACGTCGACGAAGGTCAGCAGCGGGATGCCGAACGCGTCGCAGAACCGCACGAACCGTGCGGTCTTCTCGGAGGCGTCGATGTCGAGGACACCGGCGGCGTGCAGCGGCTGGTTGGCGACGACGCCGACCGCGGCGCCCTCGACCAGGGCCAGCGCGCAGATGATGTTCGGCGCGAACAGCTCCTGGATCTCCAGGAGTTCGCCGTCGTCGACGACCGCGCGCAGGATGTCCCGCATGTCGTAGGCCTGCCCGAGCCGGTCCGGCACGATCGTGTCGAGACCCGGCCCGGCGGGCGCGGCCCCCGGCGCGTACTGCGGGGGCCGCGCCAGGTTGTTGGCGGGCAGGTACGACAGCAGGTCGCGCACCGTGTCGAGGGCGTCCACCTCGTCGGCGGCGAGGAAGTGGGCGTTGCCGTTGACGGTGTTGCTGGTGCGGGCGCCGCCCAGTTCCTCGGCGCCGGTGCGCTCGCCGGTGACCGCCTCGATGACGTCGGGCCCGGTGACGAACATGTGCGAGGCGCCGTCCACCATCACGGTGAAGTCGGTGATGGCGGGCGAGTACGCGGCCCCGCCGGCGCACGGGCCCAGGACGACCGAGATCTGCGGGATCACCCCGGACGCCCGCACGTTGCGGCGCACCAGCTCGGCGTAGAGGGCGAGCGAGGTGACGCCCTCCTGGATGCGGGCGCCGCCGCCGTCGTTGAGGCCGACGACCGGACAGCCCGTCTTCAGGGCGAGGTCCATCAGCGCGATGGTCTTCTCACCGAACGCCTCGCCCATACTGCCGCCGAACACCGTGGAGTCCTGGGCGAAGACACACACGGGCCGGCCGTCGATGGTGCCGTGCCCGGTGACCACCCCGTCACCGTACGGACGCCCGGCGGCCTCCCCGGTGGGGCGGGCCCGCACGAACAGGCCCGTCTCCGTGAACGAACCCGCGTCCAGCAACAGATCGATCCGCTCCCGGGCGCCGTACTCCCCACGTCTCCTGGGCCCGGACGGCGCGACCGCCCGGACCCGGCGGGCCTCCAGGTCGGCGATGCGGTCGGCGGTCCGGTCGACGGATCGTTCAGTGACCGGGTCGGGCACACGGCCGGCCGCCCGCTCCGCCAACCGCCCCGCCCGGGATGTCGTCACCTCTAGTGTCACAGCCACCTCCGAAGTGGCTTCCGAATATGGCAGCGGCTCAGGGGCGGACCGGGGCGATCAGCGTTCTGTGTGCGGGAGATGAGTCCCGAGGGGCCGGAGTTCGTCCGTGGGTGACAAGAGTCCGGGTGCGACCGGGGTGTTCCGACGTGTGGCCGTAATCAAGCTTCACTTGAGCTTTCAACGATGCCAGGATCTCGGCGCCCGAGCACGCCCCACCGTCCTCGAAAGGCATCGACATGCGCAGCCGACTCGCCCTCCTGGCCGCCGTCACGGCCTTCCTGACCACCTCCACGGCACCGGCGTACGCCGACGTCCGGCCCGGCGTCACCTACTCCGGCGAGGGCACTTTCTACCGAACACTTGCCCAGGGATCCACCCTTCAGGGTGGAGGTGTAGGGCATCCTGAGCCCAGCGGCCCGGAGGGCCGCAGCGACACTGCTAAATTCGCCTTGTCCGACAACGTGGTTGGCGGACCTACCGCCGGACTGGCGGGACGTCAAGCCTGTGGAGACCTTGTCAGACCACCCTCGGGTGGCAGGGGCCGATGAAGCAGGAACCCGAGGGAGCACCGCGTAGCGGTGCTGACCGGAATCGCCTGCGTTCACGCAGGCGAGGATGTCAAAAGGAGGGGTCCACACAGTGGTGGTGCGGGATCCAGGTCCGGCAACCACCGCAAACCCCGTTGCCACCCTGGAGGTCCGCACCGGGACGACCTGGCGTCAACTGCCGCGTCAGGAATACAACTTCTTCGTCTCGGCGGACGGCGCCGGCTGCGGCTTACGACATCCGCGTCACCGACATCCACGGCCAGACCCTCACCGACAGCGGCATCACTCTCACCCCGAACACCGACCAGCCGGGCCGCGCCCAGTTCGCGAAACGCTGACGCGTGGGAAGGGTGTGGGCATGGACATCGACGCACTGCGCCGGGACACCCCCGGCACCGCCAACCGAGTGCACCTCAACAACGCCGGAGCGGCCCTGCTCTCCCGGCGGACGCTGGAGGCCGTCACCTCCCACCTGGAACTCGAAGCGGCCATCGGCGGATACGAGGCGGCCCAGCAGGAGCGGGACCGGATCGACGCCACCTACACCAACCTCGCCCGGCTGGTCGGCGGCCGGCCCGACGAGATCGCGCTGTTCGACAACTCCACCCGGGCCTGGAACGCGGCGTTCCACGCGCTGACCTTCAAGCCGGGCGACCGCATCCTCACCGGCCGGGCCGAGTACGGCAGCAACGTGCTCGCCTACCTCCAGGTCGCCCGGCGCACCGGCGCGGAGATCGTGGTCGTCCCCGACGACGCGTCCGGACAGCTCGACACCGCCGCCCTGGCCGGTCTGATCGACGAGCGCACCCGACTGGTCGGGGTCAGCCACGTCCCCACCAGCGGCGGCCTGGTCAACCCGGCGGCCGAGATCGGGCGGATCACACGGGCCGCGGGTGTCCCGTTCCTCCTCGACGCCACCCAGTCCGTGGGCCAGTTCCCCGTGGACGTCGAGGCCATCGGCTGCGACATGCTCACCGCCACCGGCCGCAAGTTCCTGCGCGGCCCGCGCGGCACGGGCTTCCTCTGGGTGCGCTCCGAGGCGCTGGCGTACCTCGACCCGTACGTCACCGAGATCCAGGCGGCCGACTGGGACGGCGGACGCGGCTTCACCTGGCGGCCCGGTGCCCGCCGCTTCGAGACCTGGGAGGTGAGCTACGCCAACGTCCTGGGCCTCGACGCGGCCGTACGCCAGGCCCTCGACCTGGGCCTGGACCGCATCGGCGAACGAGCCGTCGCCCTGGGCGCGTACCTTCGCGACCGGCTGGACGCCCTCCCCGGCGTCACCACCCACGACCTCGGCGAGCACCGCTGCGCCATCGTGACCGCCAAGGTCCAGGGCCTTGCCACACCCGAGGTCGCCGCCGCCCTCGCCGGCCGGCGGATCAACGTCACCACCACCGTCCCCGAACACACCCAGTTCGACACCGAACGCCGAGACGTCCACCCCCTGGTCCGGCTCTCCCCGCACTACTACAACACCGAGGCCGAACTCGACCGCACGGTCGAGGTCATGGCCGGTCTCGCGCGCACCGCACCCTGAGAACACCGTCCGGCACCCGTCCTTCAGCCCCGCCGCTCCGCGAGGAACTCCCGGGCGCCGCGCAGCCGGGTGCGCAGACCTCGCCGGGTCGCCCGGCCGTCCAGCCGGACGTCGAGCGCTCCTCGCAGGGAGGTGCCGCCCAGGCGCCCGGCAGGCAGCCGCGACGCGTCCAGGCCGTCGCGGCCGGCGATGAGGACACCCAGTTCGTGCCGGGTGAGGGCGTCCGGCCCGGCGATGTGCCGGACGCCTGCTTCGTCGGACGCGGCCAGTTCCAGCAGCGCGGCGGCCAGGTCCGCCACCTGCACCGGGCAGCGCACGACGTCGGTGAACAGCACACCGTCGCGGGTGCCGGCCACCAGGTCGTGCACATGCCTTTCATGCACGGACAGGGCGCGCCCGTCCCCGAGGATCAGCGAGGTCCGTGCCACGACCGCGCGCGGCGCCACCAGCCGGACACCGGTCTCCGCCGCGGCCTTCGCCGCACCGTACGGTGTGACGGGATCGGGCAGGCAGGTCTCGTCGTAGCCGCCTCGATCGCCCGAGAACACGGCGTCGCTGGACACATGGACCAGGCGGCAGCCCCGAGCGGCCGAGGCCATCGCCACCCGGACCGCGCCCTCGGCGGTGACCGCCCAGTCGGCGCCGCCGCTGGACGTGTTGACGACCACCGACGGAGCCACCTCGTCCAGCACCGCGGTCACCTGCGCGGGATCGCGGACGTCGAGCCGGTACCAGGAGACGTCCCCCGCGGTGTCCGGCGGCCGGGTGGAGTAGGTCGCGGCCGTCGCGAATCCCGCCGCCGGGGCCCGGCGCAGCAACGCGCCGCCGAGGAACCCGCTGCCGCCGATGATCAGGAGCTTCATGGTGGGAAAGGTAGGGGGTTTCGTACGACCACGGTCGGTGGGACGGATTCCGGCGGAGAGCGGTCAGCGGTGCGACGCCGTCGAAGAGGGCGATGTGGTCCAGGGCACGTCCATTCCGTGGCCTGTGCCATTTCCGGCCCCGACGGCGCACGACTACGTTGTGCCTGGCATTCCCCCCGTACCCGAGGACGGCTTCCCCCGTACCCAAGGATGGCCCAGTGTGCTCGCAGACCTCTCCCCGCTCATAGCGGCGACCACCCAATGGCTGACGCGCGCCTACCCGGCGGGCGGCGGCGCCCTGGACGGCGCCCTCGCCGAGGCGCAGGCCCGGCAGGCCGTCACCGTGGCCGCCCGGCTCCGCTATCCGACGCCGATGGACGCCGCGCTCGTCGGCGTGGCGGGACCGGGCGGCACCGCCCGGCTCGACTGGATCACCGGCTTCGATGAGGACCTGACACCCGACGAGTACGCCTGGCGGACCTGGGTGGACGAGGTCGTGGCCAGTTGGGCGGCCTGTCGCACCGGCGGAACACGGCGGATCATCGCCACGGACTCCGGGGGAAGCTCGGCCGCG
>NZ_LRTR01000053.1 GCF_001550375.1 Streptomyces europaeiscabiei
CCAGCGGCAGCAGGTTCGGGTCCTGGTCGTGCAGGACCCACCGCTGGGCGCCGTCCAGCCGGGGCGCGAGCCAGCGGCCCATCGAGCCGGTGCCGCAGCCCAGGTCGTGGACGGTCAGCCCGGTGGCCCGGCCGGGCAGGTTCGCGAGACGGATCCTCAGCGGGTCCAGCAGATCCGCCGCACGGGCGTCGGCGTCGGCGCTCTCGCGCAGCTCCAGCCACTGCGGCGCGTACTGGTGTCCCTCGGGCGCCGGCGTGTCACCACCGCGCCCCGCCATGCTCAGCGCGGCACCGGAAACAGCCGCACCCGCGGCGGCGGTGGCACCCACGGACAGGGGCCCACCCGCGGACGCGGTCATATCGGCAGAAGTGGTCATGCCGCCCTCCGAGGTTCGTGCCGCAGCCGTCCCAGTACATGGGCGAGGCTACGGGCCGTGGTCGCCCACCCGTCCAGCGCGGCCCGTCGCCCGCGCGCCGCGGCCTTCAGCCGACGCCGTACGTCGGCCTCCCCGAACCAGCCGCGCAGCTCCGCCGCGATGGCCGCGGGGTTCTCCGGCGGGACGAGGATGCCGGGGACGCCGCCGTCGGGGGCACGTCCGACGGCCTCGGGGAGACCGCCGACGTCCGTGGCCAGGACGGGGATTCCGCGTGCGAGGGCTTCGGTGACCGCCATGCCGTACGTCTCGGCGTAGGAGGTGAGGACCATCAGGTCGGCGGCGGCGTAGCTGGCGTCGAGTCGTGCGCCGGCCTGCGGTCCTGCGAGGTCGAACCGGTCCTCCAGGCCGAACTTCGCGATCAGCGTGCGGATGTGGTCGACGTACTCGGGCTCCTGGTCGAGGCTGCCCACCAGCACACAGCTCCAGCGCAGTTCGGTGACGGTCGCGAGGGCCTCCACCAGCCGGTGCTGCCCCTTGCGCGGGGTGACCGCGGCCACGCACAGCAGCCGGGAGACGCCGTCGGTGCCGGAGGCGAGGGGCGCGATGTCTGCGCCGGGGGCGGCGACATGGACGCGGTCGGGGGCGAGCCCGTGGTGTGACACGAGTCTGCGGACGGCCCAGTCGCTGGTCGCGATCACGGCGGACACGCCCCGCAGGGTCGCCCGCTCCTTGGCGTCGAGTTCGGCGGCGACGTCGGGCTCCAGGCCCGTCTCGTCGCCGAGCGGCAGATGCACCAGCACGGCCAGGCAGAGGCGCTCGGCCTCGGGGAGGATGATCTCCGGGACTCCGCAGGCGACCAGGCCGTCGAGGAGGACGACCGTGCCGTCGGGGAATTCGCTCAGCGTACGGGCGAGTTCGGCGCGTGCCGTCTCGGACGGGCTGGGCCAGCTGCCGTCGATGGCGTGCTTGTTGACCTGCCAGCCGAAGCCGGGCAGGTCCAGGCAGATCCGGCGGTCGTAGGCGTTGCCGCCGCTGGGCCGGGCCAGGTCGTCCACGCCACCCGGCATCACGAAGTGCAGGGAACGCAGCGACATCGGGACGATGGCCGCGTTCTTCAGCGCCGCGTTCTGCACGGGCACATAGCCGAGCCTCAACTGCTCTCCCCCGTCTGCCTGGGCGGTGGTGCCGACGGCCGCCCGGTCGATGGTCACGTCGGTCACAGAGCACGCTCGTAACTCGCCCAGGCGATGTGCGACTCGTGCAGGGTGACCGTGATTCCCGCGATGCCCTTGGCATTCTCCCCCAGGGCACCCTTGTGGATCCGCTCGGCGAGGCGGTCGGCGATCACCTTGGCCAGGAACTCCGTGGAGGTGTTCGTGTGGGCGAAGACGGGCTCGTTGTCGAGGTTGCGATAGTTCAACTCGCTCACCACGGCCCCGAGCTCCTGCGTCGCCAGCCCGATGTCTACGACGATGTTGTCGTCGTCCAGTTCGGCGCGTCGGAAGGTGGCGTCCACGAGGAACGTGGCGCCGTGAAGGCGCTGCGCGGGTCCGAAGACCTCCCCGCGGAAGCTGTGGGCGATCATGATGTGATCGCGGACGGTGATGCTGAACAACGGACGACCCTCCAGTGCGGTACGTCTGCCCCCGGGCCGGGGCATGCCGTGTAGTACGGCTGCCCCCTACCCGTTGTTCAGCCGAGTTTTGCGGTTTCTTTGGAGGTCAATGTTCCGTTCGGGCAGTTCAGGGGCGGGTGGGGTGACGCGGAACACTCGACCTCTGGCTCACTCGGCGTCGTAGCGGACCCTATGGCACATCCCCGGCAGCTCTCCGCTCGCCAGCTTCGGCATGACGTCCGGGAGCTCCTCGAAGGCACATTCTCCGGTGACCAGCGCGTCGAAGCGGGCGTCGGCGAGGAGTTCGAGGGCGAGCGCCAGCCGGTCCGCGTACGTACGTCCGACGCGTCCGGCCGGGGAGACGGTTCCGACCTGGCTGCTGCGGATGGTGAGCCGGCGCGAGTGGAAGGCCTCGCCGAGCGGCAGGGCGATCCGGCGGTCGCCGTACCAGCTCAGTTCGATGACCGTGCCCTCGGCGGCGAGAAGTTCCAGGGAGCGTACGAGCCCGGTTTCGTTCGCGCTGGCGTGCACGACGAGGTCGCACTCGCCCAGCGCGTCCCCGGGCAGCGCGAAGTCGACGCCGAGCGCGCGGGCGATGTCGGCGCGCGCCGGGTCGGCGTCGACGAGCTGGACCCGTACGCCCGGGTAGCGGGCGAGCAGCGCGGCGACCGAGCAGCCGACCATGCCGCCGCCCACGACGGCGATCCGGTCCCCGATGAGGGGGGCCGCGTCCCACAGGGCGTTGACGGCGGTCTCCACGGTCCCGGCGAGGACGGCCCGCGCCGCGGGCACGGACTCCGGCACGACGGTGACGGCGCTCACGGGAACGACGTAGCGGCTCTGGTGCGGATACAGGCAGAAGACGGTCCTGCCGACCAGTGCGTCCGGCCCCTCTTCCACCCGCCCGACGCTGAGATAGCCGTACTTCACGGGAGCGGGGAACTCGCCCTCCTGGAAGGGCGCGCGCATGGTCGCGTGCTGGTTCTCGGGCACCTGGCCGCGGAACACGAGCGTCTCGGTGCCCCGGCTGACTCCTGAGTACAGCGCACGGACGAGGACCTCGTTCTCGCCGGGTTCGGCGAGGGTCTCCGCACGGATCTCGCCCTGCCCCGGGGAGCGTAGCCAGAAGGCCTTGGCTGTCGGTTTCATGTGCGTCTCCGTGAACGGTCGAGCGGTTCGCCACGTACGCAGCGGTGGAAGTCGCGGACACGGTACGCGGCGATGATCCACTTGTCACACGTTCGGAAGGTATGCGGTGGCCCTGATCAACACATACGACGGCCGGCTGTTGCTCTCGGAGACGACGGTGGGCGCGGGCGCCCAGGTACTGCTCCTCGCCTACCTGGGCACGGCGATCGGACTGGGCCCGGCGGGCTGGCTGACCGGGCTGGCCTTCGGGCTCGCCACCTGGGCCGTCCTCAACCGCGCCCTGCTGCGCACCCGGACCCGCACGTTCGGCCCCGCCAACCGCGTCACCCTCGGGCGGGCGATACTCGTCGGCGCCGTCACCGCCCTGGTCGCCGACTCGTTCCAGAGCTCACCGCCCGTCTCGCTCTTCGTCGGTCTGACCGCCGTGGCCCTGATCCTCGACGGCGTCGACGGCAAGGTGGCCCGGCGCACGAACACCTCGACCGCGCTGGGCGCCCGCTTCGACATGGAGGTCGACGCGTTCCTGATCCTGGTGCTGAGCGTGTACGTCTCCATGTCGATGGGCCCGTGGGTGCTGCTGATCGGTCTCATGCGGTACGTCTTCGTCGCCGCCGCCAAGATCATGCCGTGGCTGAACGGCTCCCTCCCGCACAGCATGGCCCGCAAGACGGTCGCCGCGGTCCAGGGCGTCTTCCTGCTGGTCGCCGCCTCGGGCCTGCTGCCGTACGCGGTCGGCTTCGGCCTGGTCGCGCTGGCGCTGGGCTCGCTGCTCTGGTCGTTCGGGCGGGACATCGCCTGGCTGTTCCGCAACCGGGAGGGCCGGAACGCGCTGACGGCCACGGCGACCGCGAACGAGACGGTGACCATGGCCGTGGTGACCCCCGCCGAGCGCCGGACCGCCGAACTCGTCAGGAGCTGACCGACGGGCTCACCGCGAGCCGCCCCCGTGCGGGGCCCGGCTCAGCGAACCGTGAGGACGATCTTCCCGGTCGTCCGGTCGGTCTCCCCGTGAGCATGTGCCTCGGCGGCCCCGGCCAGCGGGAAGGTCGCGTCGACGACAGCCCGCAACTGCCCCTTCTCCACCAGCTCTGCGATGGCCCGCATCCCCTCGTGGTCGGCCTCGACGAGCATCGGCTCCAGCCGTACGCCCAGCTCCGCGGCCCGCTTCCGGTCCTCGTCGTAGCCGTGCGGCAGGATCGTGACGAGGACGCCGCCCTCGCGCAGGACGTCGAGGGAACGACTGCGGACGTCACCGGAGAGGGTGTCCAGGACCACGTCGACGTCGGTGACGGCCTCCGTGAAGTCCGTGGTCCGGTAGTCGATCAGTTCGTCCGCGCCCAGCTCACGCAGCAGTTCGTGCTTGCCCGCGCTGGCGGTCCCGATGACGTACGCGCCGCGCGCCTTGGCGATCTGCACGGCCAGGTGGCCCACTCCCCCGGCGGCGGCATGGATCAGGACACGCTGCCCCGGCCGTACGGCGGCGGTGTCGACGAGCGCCTGGTACGCGGTGAGCGCGGCAAGCGGCAGGGCCCCGGCCTGGATGTGGTCGATACCGGCCGGCTTGTGTGCGAAGGACCGGGCGGGCGCCTTGGCGTACTCGGCGTACGCGCCCGCGCGGTGCGGATAGGGGAGCATCCCGAAGACCTCGTCGCCCGGCTTGAACAGGGTGACTCCCAGGCCGACCCGCTCCACGACCCCCGAGACGTCCCAGCCGAGGACGGGCAGCGGGTCCGGGTGCCACAGTCCGAAGGCGCGGTTCTTCCAGTCGGTGGGGTTGACGCCGGCCGCGTGCACCCGGACGAGGATCTCGCTCATGCCCGGCACGGGACGCGGCAGTGCGGCCTCCCGCAGCACCTCGGGGCCACCGAAGGCGTCCTGGGTCATCGCCCGCATGGTGGCGCTGTCGTTCTTGATGTCGTTCTTGGTGTCGTTCCCGGTCTCCGTCATGCGTCCAGCCTGCGGCGGGCCAACGATCACGACAATGGCATGATGGCCATCATTCGATGGGATCGTGCCACACTGGTCGTATGACATCCGCGCACCGTGTGGTGGTCCTCGCCCTCGACGGGGTCTACCCCTTCGAACTCGGCGTCCCGAGCCGCATCTTCGACGCGACCGAAGGCCTGTACGAGGTGCTGACCTGCACCACGGACGGGCGCCCGGTGCGTTCGGCCGCCGATTTCGCCGTAGCCGTCGATCACGGCCCCGAGGTCCTGGACACGGCCGACACCGTGATCGTCGTCTCCTTCGGCCTCACCCCCGCGGCGGCGCGGCTGATGTCGGCAAAGCTGCCGGGACCCGTGGCGGCGGCGCTCGCGCGGATCCGGCCCGGCACCCGGCTGGTGTCCATCTGCACCGGCGCCTTCGTGCTCGCCGCGGCCGGGCTGCTGGACGGCCGGCCCGCCACCACGCACTGGGCGCTGGCCGAGACGTTCCGCGACCTCTTCCCGAAGGTCGACCTGGACCCGGACGTGCTGTTCGTCGACGACGGCGACGTCCTCACCTCGGCCGGCGCCGCGTCCGGCATCGACCTCTGTCTGCACCTCGTGCGCAGGGACCACGGCAGTGAGGTCGCCAACCGGGTCGCCCGCCGCTGCGTGGTGCCACCGTGGCGGGAGGGCGGCCAGGCCCAGTACATCGAACAGCCCGTCCCCCAGGACCCGACCAGCGGCACCGCCGCCACCCGGCAGTGGGTGCTCGAACACCTGGACGCTCCGCTGGCGCTGGCCGACCTCGCCCAGCACGCCCGGATGAGCCTGCGCACCTTCGCCCGCCGCTTCAACGACGAGGTCGGCATGAGCCCCGGCCGCTGGCTCGTCCAGCAACGCGTGGCCCGCGCCCGCCACCTCCTGGAATCCACCGACCTCCCGGTCGACGAGATCGCCGGCCACGTCGGCTTCGGCACGGGCACCTCCCTGCGCCAGCACCTGCACGCGGCGATCGGTGTGCCGCCGCTGACGTATCGGCGTACGTTCCGGGCGGGAGCCGACGCCCCCTGAGGGGCTAGCCGGTGACGGCCCCGGCCCCGGGCGGCAAGTTGTAAGGCGTCACCACCTGGATCGCCGACGGGAGGAACGGGCCCTCGTCGGGGAGGGCCTGATGGGCTCGCATGATCATCTGGCAGGCGCGACGTACGTCCTGGCGGAGGTCGTGGTGGAGCACGGCGGAGAGGCGGTGCTCGCGCAGCAGCCGGGTGTTGTCGTGGTCGAGGTCGTGGGCGACGAAGACGTGCGGCTCCCGGCCGAGCGCGGCGAAGGCGTCGAGCGTCGCGGTGTTGCCGCCGCCGATCGAGTAGACGGCGGCGATCCCCGGCTCCCGCCGCAGCGCGTCGAGGACGAGGTCGCGCTGGGTGGCGTCGAGACCGTCGCTGTCGGTGACCTCGACGAGGGTCCGCCGCGGCTCGACGGCCCGCATCACCCCGCGGAAGCCCATCTCGCGCTCCTCCTCGTTGCGGTAGAAGCTGCGGCTGATCGTCACCAGCACGGCACCCGGCCGGTCGCCGAGCCACTGCCGGAGCAGATACGCGGCGGTCGCCCCGGCGGCCCGGTTGTCTATGCCGACGTACGCACCGCGCGGGCTGCTCGGCAGGTCCGTCACGAAGGTGACCACGGGGACCCCGGCCGCGACCAGCCGTTCGACGGCCCCGGTCACCTCCGGGACGTCCGGTGCCTTGAGGATCACACCCTGCGAACCGCGCCGGCCGATCCGGTCGAGCACCCTGACCATCTCCGAGGCGGACCCCGTCTCACGGAAGTGGAAGCGGGACCGCACGACGGCCGGATGAAGCGACGGCAGTTCGGCCTCCAGCGCCTCCCGGACCGCCGTGGAGAACCGGTCCGGGGTCTGCATCACGATGTCGACCATGAACGTACGGCCGCCGATGCGCACCTGCGTCCGCTGCCGGTCCAGGTCCTTGACGGCCTGCTGCACCTCGCGGGCGGTGCTCTCCCGCACCCCGCCCCGGCCGTTGAGGACCCGGTCGACCGTGGCCTGGCTCAGGCCGGCCTGCCGGGCGATCTCACGGATCGTGTAGGGGTGTGTCATGGCGGTGCGTCCTGGATCTCGGTGTGGTCCGGATGATGGGTTTTTGATGGCCCGCTGCGGGTTGTACGAGGGGCCACGCGCCCCAAGACTGACAGAGGCGAGGGCGCCGTGGAAGCTCCCGCGACCAGGCCTGTCGACGGACCCGGCACCCACCGGGCCCAGCCCGGAAGGAAACTCCCCCTCATGGCACTACTGGAGGACAAGGTCGTCCTCGTCAACGGCGGCAGCCAGGGCGTCGGCGCGGGCATCGTCCGGGCGGCCCTGCGCGAGGGTGCGACCGTCGCGTTCACCGGCCGCCGTGCCGAGGTCGGCGAGAAGCTCGCGGCGGACACCGGGGCCACGTTCGTGCGGGCCGACCTGGCGGACCCGGCGCAGGTACGCGGTGCCGTGGAACGAGTGGTCGCGGCCCACGGCCGGGTCGACAGTCTCGTCAACGCGGCCGGCCTGACCTCCCGGGGCTCGCTCCTCGACACCTCGCCCGAACTGTTCGACGCCCACATCGCGATCAACCTGCGCGCCCCCTTCTTCGCCATGCAGGCGGTGGTGGAACACCTCGTCGCCCGCGAGGCACCCGGCACGATCGTCAACATCGGATCCAACTGCGCGCACGGCGGCCCGCCGCACCTGGCCCCCTACTCCGCCGCGAAGGCCGGCCTCGCCGGCCTCACCCGCAACGCGGCCCACGCCCACCGCTGGGACCGCATCCGGATCAACGACCTCAACATCGGCTGGACGGAGACCGAGGGCGAGGACGCGATCCAGCGCGAGTTCCACGGCGCGGGCGACGACTGGCGCGAGCGGGCCGCCGAGCGCCTCCCGATGGGCAGGCTCGGCCAGGTCGACGAGATCGCCGACTTCGTCGTCCTGCTGCTGTCCGCCCGCAGCGGCGTGGTGACCGGTTCGGTGATCGACTGGGACCAGAACGTCCTGGGCACCTCCGACTGACCCCGCTTCCCTCCTGTCACATCCGCACTTTTCGAAAGGGACACTCGTCATGCGCATTGGCATCCTGGGGCTGGGCCGCATCGGCGCCTTCCACGCCGGGACCCTCGCCGGGCTCGACGTCGTGGAGCAGCTGGTGGTCTCCGACCCGCTGGCCGCGGCCGCCGCCTCCGCCGCCGAGAAGTTCGGCGCGACGGTGGCCGACTCGCCCGAGGCGGTGTTCGCCTCCGGGATCGACGGTGTCGTGGTCACCGCCGCGACGGACGCGCACCCGGGGCTGATCCTGGCCGCGGTCGAGGCGGGCATCCCGGTGTTCTGCGAGAAGCCGGTGGCGAAGACGATCGAGGAGAGCCTCGATGTGCTGCGCGCCGTCGAGAACAGCGACGTGCAGGTCCAGATCGGTTTCAACCGCCGCTTCGACGCGGGCTGTGTGACCGCGCGGCAGGCCTTCCTGAACGGCGAACTCGGCGATCTGCACACCGTGCGCTCCACGACCCTGGACCCGGCGCCCCCGCCGGCCGGGTACGTGGCGTCCTCGGGCGGCATCTTCCGGGACTGCGCGGTGCACGACTTCGACGTCGTCCGCTGGGTGACGGGCCGGGAGGTCGTGGAGGTCTACGCGACCGGCGGCAACCGCGGCGCGGCGTACATCAAGGAGGCCGGCGACGTCGACACCGCCTCCGCGCTGCTCACCTTCGACGACGGCACGATCGGCGTCATCTCCAACTCCCGCCACAACGCCCGCGGTTACGACGTCCGCCTGGAACTCCACGGCATGAAGGACAGCATCGCCGCCGGCCTCGACACCCAGCTCCCGCTGCGCTCCGCCGAGCCGGGCGTGACCTTCCCCGCCGATCCCCCGCACAACTTCTTCATGGACCGCTTCGCCCCCGCCTACCGCGCCGAACTCATCGCCTTCACCGAGGTCGTCGCCGGCACCCGCACCTCCCCCTGCACCGTCGCCGACGCCATCGAGGCCAGCTGGATCGCCGAGGCGGCGACGCTGTCGGTGGCGGAGCACCGGCCGGTGCGGCTGGACGAGGTGCGCAAGCAGGCCGGCTGAGGAGCCTGAGGCCCAGAACGAGCGGGGCCGCGTGGCCGGGTGAGATTTCCACCCGGCCGCGCTGCCCCGGGCCCCGCTGTGTCAGGTGCTGGAACGGACGACCAGGCGGGTGGGCAGGATCAGCGGGGTGGGGTCCTGACCGTCGATGAGCGCGACGAGCATGCGCGCCATCTCCCGTCCGAGGGCCGCGATGGGCTGGTGGACGGTGGTGAGCGGCGGATCGGCGATCCGGGCCACCGCCAGGTCGTCGAAACCGACCACGGCGACGTCCGCGGGGACCGGCCGCCCCGCCTGACGCAGAATGCGCAGCGCCCCCGCCCCCATGTTGTCGCTGGCGGCGAACACCCCGTCCAGGTCGGGGTGTTCGGCCAGCAGCGCGGCCATGACGGCGGCGCCGCCGGACTCGGTGAAGTCCCCCTCCCGCGGCGGGAACGGATCGAGACCGGCCGCCAGCATGGCGTCCCGGTAGCCGCGGTACCGGGCCCGTCCCGCCTCGGTGTCCAGGCGCCCGCAGATCGCGGCCACCCGAGTCCTGCCGCGTGAGAGCAGGTGCTCGGTCGCCTCGCGGGCCCCGCCGGTGTTGTCGACGTCCACGTACCAGCGGGGAACCGTCCCGACCGGGCGTCCGCCGAACACCACGGGCAGGTCCGCCTCCTCGGCCGTCCGGGCCAGTGGATCGTCCTCCCGCAGCGCCATCATCATGACGCCGTCCGCGCCCTTGCAGCGGAGCAGTTCCTCCACCCGTTTGCGGCCCCGGTCGGAGGCGGCCAGGCACAGCATCAGATGCAGGTCGGCCTCCTCCAGCGCGGCCGAGGCCCCCACGATCACCTGGGCGAAGAACGGATCCGCGAAGATCGACGGTTCCTCACCGGAGATGACCAGGGCGGCCGCTCCCGTCTGCCGGGTGACCAGGGCGCGGGCGCTCGGATTGGGTACGTAGCCGAGCTGCCGGACGGCCCGTTCGACCGCCTCGCGTTTCGAACGGCTGACGTGCGGTGCGTTGTTGAGGACGCGGGAGGCCACCGACCGGGAGACCCCGGCGAGTTCGGCCACGGCGTCGAGCGTGGGCTGTCGACGCGCCGGATCCGCTGCCATGACCACGAGCCCCTTCTCCTCGGCCCGAAAACTGGGAGCGCTTCCGGTCACAAGGACCGTAGAGCCTCGAACTCGCCCTGTACAGAAGGCGGTTCACACTCCGGCTCTTGACAGTTCTCCCAGCCAGCCACACGATACCCATCACACCCCGAAGGTTCTCAGTGTCACTGGGAGCGCTTCCAATGGGAGCGCTCCCAGCATCCGGGGAACGTCTTACCACCGCACTTCCTCAGCGCGTCACACGCTCGGGACGAGAGCGCGTGACGTGTCCCTCCCAGGAATTCGAGGTGATGTCATGCGCCGCAGACTCCGCGTCCTGACGGCAGCGCTCGTCGCTCTGCCACTGGCGCTCACCGTCGCGCCGTCCGCCCACGCGGCCGACCCGACCACGATGACCAGCGGGTTCTATGTGGACCCCGACTCCAGCGCGAAGAGGTGGGCGGCCGCCAACCCCGGCGACGGCCGGGCGTCCGCGATCAACTCCTCCATCGCCAACACCCCCACGGCCCGCTGGTTCGGCTCCTGGAGCGGCGCCATCGGCAGCGCCGCGGGCTCGTACGCGGGCGCCGCCGACAGCAGGGACAAGCTGCCCATCATGGTCGCGTACAACGTCTACAACCGCGACTACTGCGGCGGGCACTCCGCGGGCGGGGCCTCCTCACCGTCCGCCTACGCGAGCTGGATCAGCCAGTTCGCCGGCGGAATAGGCAACCGCCCGGCCGTCGTCATCCTGGAACCGGATTCCCTCGGCGACTACGGCTGCATGAACCAGGCCCAGATCACCGAACGCCAGAACATGCTCAGCGGTGCCGTCTCCCAGTTCGCCCGCCAGGCCCCCAACACCTGGGTCTACATGGACGCCGGCAACCCCGCCTGGACGGACGCGGCGACCATGGCCCGGCGCCTCCACGAGGCCGGCGTCCGTCAGGCCCACGGCTTCTCGCTCAACATCTCCAACTACCTCACCACCGCCGAGAACACCGCCTACGGCAACGCCGTCAACAGTCAGCTCAGCGCCCGCTACGGCTACACCAAGCCCTTCGTCGTGGACACCAGCCGCAACGGCAACGGCTCCAACGGCCAGTGGTGCAACCCCTCGGGGCGCCGCATCGGCCCCGCCACCCAGATGGGCGGGGGCGCCGAGATGCTGTTGTGGATCAAGGTTCCCGGTGAGTCCGACGGCAACTGCGGCGTCGGATCCGGCTCCTCGGCGGGCCAGTTCCTCCCCGAGGTCGCCTACAAGATGATCTACGGCTACTGATCCCGGACTCCCGTGGCCCGGTACACCCGCCCTGCGACCGGGCCACGGGGCACAACAGCACGGGCGGAGGACCGGGTCGCGGCGCGGTCGCCGTGGCGGCATCCGGCGTGCCGGTGGGCGCCCCCGAACGGGAGGCGCCCACCGTCGGGTCTACGCGGTGAGGCCCGCCTGTCGCGGACTTCCCCCGTCTCCCTGGAATCCCACGAACCCCACGAACCGCGACCATCCCGCACGTCCGACCGCGAAGTGCGCAAGGGTCACGTCCTTGGAGTCACGCACGCACACGGCCTGCCGGGTGACCGCGACTTCGACGCAGCTGTCACCCTGGCTGCCGCTGTAGCTGGACTTGAACCACGCCAGTTCCGTCGAGTTCATAGGTCTGGTTCCCCTCGGAGTCGCTCCAGCAGAGCCCGCGAATCCTTGGCATTGAGGGCCTGCGAGCGCAGTGTGTCATAGCGCTGGTGGAGCAGGCCCACCTCTTTCGAGTCGGAGATCAGACGGCCGTTCTGCTGCCCTTCCGAGTACGCGAGCCGCTGCCCCTTCGGCGTCTCCAACAGCTGCACGGGCCCGTCGAGACACGCGTGCAACCCGGCCTCCAGCGGCACGATCTGGAGCGTCACATTGCGCGGCGCGCTCAGTTCCAGCACATGGTCGAACAGCCCCCGCATCCGCGCGTCGTCCCCGAACCGCCGCCGGAGGACATGCTCCTCGACGATGAAGCTGAAGGGGGTCGTCGACCGCTCGAACAGCATCCGCTGCCGTTCCATCCGCCGGTCCATGAAGTTGTCCAGCTGGTCGTCCGGCGTCACCGGGACGGTCCCCTCGAAGACCGCCCGCGCGTAGTCCCTCGACTGCAACAGCCCCGGCACCAGCCTGCATTCGTAGGTGCACAGGCTCACCGCGACCCGCTCCAGCCGGGCCCACTGGCGGAACCAGGCCGCCAGGCCCACGTCTCCCCTCCCCCTCGTCACGTACTGTGACGACCTTCGCAACGCCCCCGTGTTCCCGAGCAGTTCGTCGGCGCGCTCCACGTACGTGACATCCGGCATCCGGCGCCCCTGCTCCACCGACTCCACCATGTGCCTGGAGAAGCGGACGAGGTCCGCGAACTCGGCCCGGCTGTACCCCGCGTGCTCGCGGAGCGCCTGCGTCACGGCGCCCCAGGTCCGCAGACTGTCCGAGGGGTCCGGTTCGCGGTCCACCACCGTCCCCTCGTCGGCCCACGCCTCGTCGTGGTCGTCACTCTTGCCGCCGCCCGTCATCCGCGGCCACCTCCGGTCTTCGTGCGCTGTGGCCCCCATGCCCCGACGGCACCCACAGTGACGGGAAGACAGGCGTACTGTCCACAGAAAGTGCCCGTACGCTGACGCAGCGTACGGGCGGGGCGAGGCTCGCGCAGGTGGCCGCCCCCCGACGGTCACCGGCGCGAGTCCGTCAGGAGATTCAGGAGATGGGGGGTACGTCCTTGCAGTCGTCCACGCCCTCCAGCCAGGCCGGGCCCTTGATGTAGATGTTGGTGACCCAGGCCTTGTAGTCCGGCAGGTAGGACCAGACGTCGTTCTCGTAGCCCTCCGCCCTGACCATCTCCGCGTGCTTCTGGCAGTACACACGGATGGTGGTCGAGTACGGGAAGGCGTAGACGCGGCGGGCCGCGATGCGGGGCTCGGCCTTGGTCCAGACGCCGGTGCCCCAGGTCTGGTGGATCTTGCCGGTGACCGCGCCGGTGTTGACGCGGACGGCGCCGAAGTAGGTGCTGCCCAGGCGGACGTCGCTCACCATCAGCTTGGTGCCGGACTGCCTGGCCTCGACCATCTTGCCGGCACCGAGGTAGATGGCGATGTGCTGCATGTCCGTCGAGTCCTTGCCGTAGGCGAGGAGATCGCCGGGCAGCAGCGGGGCGAGGCCCTGGGCGGCGGTGAAGCGGGCGGCGGCGCGGTGCGTGTAGTACTGCTGGCTGGCGACGCCGTTGAGGATGTCCGTGCCACCGGTGGCCTGGGCATACGCGTACCGGACGAGGCCGGAGCAGTCGAAGCCGCGCCGCTCGGGGTCGTGTTCACTGGCCGGGTCGGTGGGGTCGACCTGCCCGTAGGTGGCCCCGGGGCGGTCGCCGTGGCCGCCGCCCCAGGTGTACCAGGTGCCGGCGGCGACCTCGGCGCA
>NZ_LRTR01000530.1 GCF_001550375.1 Streptomyces europaeiscabiei
GCCCCGCGGTCCTGGCCCTCCACGGCGTACGGACCCCCGGCGCGGGCCCGGTCGACCCGCAGCTGAGAGCCGGGGAGGCCCTCGGCCTGGTCGGTCTCTCGGGTGCCGGGCACATGGACCTCGGCCGGGCCCTCGCCGGCGCCCGGCCCCTCCTGGGCGGCCGGGTCCTCCTCGACGGCGGCCCGTACCGCCCCCGTACGGTCGCCGACGCCGTCGGACGCGGTGTCGCCTTCGTACCCGGCGACCGGCAGCGGGAGGGCTGCCTCGCCGAACTGACCGTACGGGAGAACCTGTTGGCCAACCCCCGCGCCGGAGACGGGCCGACGCCGCGCTGGATCGGCCCCCGCCGTGAACGCGCCGCGGCCGCCGCCCTGATCGAACGGTTCTCGGTGCGGCCCCGCGACAGCGAGGCCGCCATCGCCACGCTTTCCGGCGGAAACCAGCAGAAGGTCATGATCGGCCGCTGGCTCCGGACCGGTCTGCGCCTGCTGATCCTGGAGGAGCCGACGGCGAGCGTGGACATCGGCGCCAAGGCGGCCGTCCATCGCCTGCTCGACGAGGCGCTGGCCAAAGGCCTCGCGGTCCTCCTCATCTCCACCGACTTCGAGGAGGTCGTGGGGGTGTGCGGGCGCGCCCTGGTCTTCGTCCGCGGAGCCGTGACGGCGGAGCTGACCGGGCCGGCACTCACGGTCGCGGGACTGACCCGGGCGGCCTCGGCCATGCCCCCCGTCGGAAGCGCGACGAACCCGTGACCACCCCACCCTCCCCGTCGGCACCGCGTCCGAGTCGACCGCGCCCGTCCAGAAGGCTCGGCGCCCGCGGCGGCCCGGGCGGGCACGTCATCGGCGCCTACGGCCTTCCGGCCCTCACCGCCCTGCTCGTCCTGATCTTCTCCCTGGCCCTGCCGCGCACCTTCCCCACCCTGGACACCGTCGACTCGATCCTCTCCACCCAGTCGATCCCGGCCGTCCTCGCGCTCGCCGCCATGGTTCCCATGGTGACCGGCGCGTTCGACCTCTCCATCGGCTACGGACTCGGCCTGGCGCACGTCATGGTGCTGTACCTCGTCGTCGACGCCGGCTGGCCCTGGCCGTTCGCCTGCCTCGCCGTGGTCGTGGGCGGGACGGTCGTGGGCGTCCTCAACGGTGTCATCGTCGAGTTCGGCCGGATCGACTCCTTCATCGCCACCCTCGGCACCGGCAGCATGATGTACGCCGTGACCGGCTGGATCACCGACGGCAGCCGGATCGTCCCCGGCCCTCAGGGCCTCCCGCCCGCCTTCACCGACCTCTACACCTCCACGTTCCTCGGCCTCCCGGTCCCCGCCTTCTACGTGCTGGCGCTCGCGGTCGCCCTCTGGCTGGTGCTGGAGCGGCTGCCGATCGGCCGGTACCTGTACGTCGTCGGGTCGAACCCGCGCGCCGCGGACCTCGTCGGCATCCCCGTCCGCAAGTACACCGTCTGCGCGTTCGCCGCGTCCGGTCTGATCGTCGGCCTCGCCGGGGTGCTGCTCGCGGCCCAGCAGCAGATCGGCAATCCGAGCGTCGGCCTCGACTATCTGCTGCCCGCCTTCGTCGGGGCCCTCCTCGGCTCCACCGCGATCAAACCGGGCCGTCCCAACGCCCTGGGCACCCTCGTCGCCGTCACCGTCCTCGCCGTCGGTCTCACCGGCATCGCCCAGATGGGCGCCGACTTCTGGACGGTGCCCCTGTTCCACGGCGCCACCCTGCTCCTCGCCGTCGGCCTCGCCGGATACGCCGCCCGCCGCCGGACGCGCACCGGCGTC
>NZ_LRTR01000531.1 GCF_001550375.1 Streptomyces europaeiscabiei
CCCGCCCCCGGGCGGTGCTCCATGACCTCGGCCGCTCGCACCGCCGCCGTACCACCGCCGGGCCCCGGCCGCGCCCTCCCGCTCGTCCCTCCGCGAGGAGCCTTTCGTGCACCACGCCTCGACTGAACGCAAGACCAACTCCCGCGCGTCCGGAGCCCGGTACGCGGCGGCCGCCCTGCTGACCGTGACGGCCGCCCTGCTCGCCGGCTGCGAACGCGGCTCGTCGAGTGACCCGGAAGAGTCCGCCTCGGGCCCGAGCGGCTGTCCCGAGGTCCAGGCAGAGGCCCGGGGCGCCGTCGGCCGGGCGGAGCGGACCGAGGTCCCCTGGAACGGCCCGACCACCGGTCCCCGAGCCGTGACCGGAAGAACCATCGTGTACGTCGCCCAGACCATGACCAACCCGGGTGTCGCGGGCGCCGCCGAGGGCGTCCGGGAAGCCGCGCGGGTCATCGGGTGGAACGTCCGGGTGATCGACGGCGGCGGCACCCCCGCCGGGATCCAGGCGGCGATGAGTGAGGCCGTGACCCTCCGCCCCTCGGGCATCGTCATCGGCGGCTTCGACCCCGACGCGACCTCGCAGCAGATCGCACGTGCCGAGCAGGCGGGCATCCCCCTCGTCGGCTGGCACGCGGTCGCCGCACCCGGCCCCAGCCGGCGCCCCGCCCTCTTCACCAACGTCACCACCCAGGTCGAGGACGTGGCCAGGATCAGCGCGCAATGGATCATCTCGACCTCCGACGGCGACGCCGGAGTCGTGATCTTCACCGACGCCTCGGTCCCCTTCGCCAAGAACAAGTCCGACCTGATCAGAAAGGAACTCGCCACCTGCGCGGGCGTGGAACTCCTGTCGTACGTGAACATCCCGATCTCCGACGCGAGCAGTCGCACGCCCCGCGAGGTCTCCTCGCTCCTCTCCCGCTTCCAGGGCCGGTGGACCCACTCCGTCGCCATCAACGACCTGTACTTCGCCGACGCCGCACCCGCCTTCCGCGCGGCCGGCAAGGACGGCTCGGGCCCGCCCTTCAACATCGGTGCGGGGGACGGCGACCCCTCCGCCTTCCAGCGTGTCAACAGCGGCCAGTACCAGGCGGCCACCGTCCCCGAGCCGCTCTCCCTGCAGGGGTGGCAGATCATCGACGAGTTCAACCGCGCCTTCGCCGACCGCCCGGCCAGCGGTTATGTGGCGCCCGTCCACGTCAGTACGGCCGACAACAGCGCCGGCGCCACGAGCTGGGACCCGTCGGGCTACCGGGAGGGGTACCGGAAGATCTGGGGCAGGTGACCGCCCCGCAGGGCCTGCCCCGCATGACCTGCCCCGCAGGGCCGGTGTCGCAGGGCCCGCATCGGCTCAGGACGTCGTGCCGGTCACAGCCGCAGGACGATCAGCGCGGTGTCGTCGGTGTTGCCGGAGGGCGGAAGGAGATCGGCCAGGAGGGCGTCGGCCAGGGTCTCGGGATCGTGCCTGCGGTGGTGGGCCAGGGAGCCGGCGAGGCGCTCCAGACCCGTGTCGATGCCCTCGGTACGGCGTTCGATCAGCCCGTCCGTGTACAGGACCAGGGTGGAGTCCTCGACGAAGGGCATGCGGGCCTGGGGGCGGGCTGCGTGGACGGGCCGGGCGGCGAGCGGCGGGTCGGTGGCGCCGTTGAGGAAGGTGACGGTGCCGTCGGGGCGCACGAGGGCGGGCGGCGGGTGGCCCGCGCAGCTGTAGGTGATGGTGTGGCTGTCCCAGTCGATGAAGGTCGTCACGACGGTGGTCGACTCGGCGCCCTCGACGGAGCGGGCGTAGAGGTCCAGGGCCTCCAGGGCCTGGGCAGGGCCGTCACTGACGCGGGTGGCCCCGCTCAGGGCGCTGCGCAGCTGCCCCATGGCGCAGGCCGCCGCCAGACCGTGGCCGACGACATCGCCCACGGCCACCGCGAGGCCCTCGCCGACCAGGCCGACCAGGTCGTACCAGTCGCCGCACACGTTCAGCGCGCCGATGGCCGGCCGGTACCGTACGGCCGCGTCGTGCTGTCCGGTCGGGCCGGGCGGGGGCAGCATCGCCGCCTGCAGGGCGAGGGCGACCTCGCGCTCGTGGGCGTGCGCCGTGCGCAGCCGTTCGTTGACCTCCTGCAGTTCGCGGGCGCGGGTGTACAGCTCGGCCTCCAGCACCTGGGCCCGGCTGTCGCCCCCGGGGCCGCCCCGGGCGCGGATGAGCTCGGTGACCTCCTCCACCCGGTGGACGATCAGCGCCACCTTCCCGTCGGGGCCGAGGACGGGTGCGTTGACCGGGCTCCAGTAGTGCTCCTGCCAGAGGCCGGGGCGCTGCGGGTCCTCGATGTCGTAGCGGAGCAGCGCCATCGTGTCGCGCTCGCCGGTGGCCACCGCGCGCAGCATCGACTCCCGGGTCTCGCGCATGCCGGCCGCGGCCGGTTCGTTCGGGTTCTCGGGGAAGACGTCGAAGATGTAGCGGCCCAGGAGCTGCTCGCGGGAGCGCCCGGCCAGCCGCAGGAAGTCCTCGTTGGCGTCGGCGTACACGAGGTCGGGCGTGAGCAGCGCCACCATGCCGGGCAGCGCCCGGAAGACCTCCGCATAGTCGGTATGCGGTTCCCTCATGTCCAGCCTGCCTTGGCGCCGAGCGTCGGTGTGTCGTTCCACGATAGGGGCGAACCGGCCGCGAGACCCGGCAGATCCGCGGCATCGGGGCGGAGCTTCTCCCGACCCGTCACTCAGGACGTCCCGCGCCCCTGCGTCACCACAGCACATCGGCCGTCCTGTGGGCCCCCGGCCGGCCGCGTGCACCCGGCCGGGGCAGGGACCGAAAGAGTGAAGCCCGAGTGCGCCCGTGATCCCGGCCCGGGCCGCGCCGGGATCACGGTTCGGAGCCCGAGGCGGGTTCCCCCGGCGCCCCGGCTCCGACGCGTCAGAAGATGCCCGGACCCGGAGTCAGGATGCCGCACGGGTCGTACTGGTTCTTCCACGAGACGAACTGCGCCCACATCGAGCCGTAGTGCGCCTGCCAGTCGGCCTCCGTGAACGCGCACGCTCCGTGCGGGTAGCGGACGCCGCCGACGGCTGCCGCCTCCTGGTAGAAGCGGTAGTTGCGGTCCATCATGCGTGCCGCGAACTCAGGGTCGGGGCCGGACCGGGCGGCGTCGGTCAGCACGCTGACCAGCCAGACCCAGGGCCCGCTCGCCCCGCTGGGAAGCCGCAGCAGCGGCCGGCCGTAGCTGGAACGCAGCATCGGGAAGACCAGCCCGAAGCCGGTCGGGCCCAGGTCCTCGGGGGTCAACGACGAGAACACCGACTCGACGTACGCCTCGACGGCGTCGTCCGGCAGGAACAGGTCCGACCAGGGCTTGACCTTCGCGTCCCAGTCCAGGTTCGCCGCGAAGGAGTCGTACATGTTGGTGACCAGCGAGATGTAGTCGAGATAGGGGGAGTCCTCGAAGGCCGCCGCGCCCGCTGCGGGGCTGAGCCCGCGGAGCAGATGGGACGTGTCGGGTGCGTCACCCGGGTTGTGGAAGACGGTGGCCCACAGTGTCAGCGGCTGTGCCGTGCCCGGCTGGGGAATGCTGCCGAGCGAGTCGAACTCGCCCCGGTTCGCCAGGACGCGGATGTCCCGGAAGAACGTCGGTATGTCCGTGTACCCGATCCGGTACGTGCGGGCCAGCTGCTTGGCCGGCACCAGGTCGATGGTCGCTCGCGTGATCACACCGCACTGGCCGAGTCCGGCGAGCGCCGCCTCGAACAGGTCGCTGTTCTGTGTGTCGGAGCACCACTTCAGCCGGCCCTCGCCCGTGACCACCTGGAGGCGCCGGGCGTGATCGACCTGCGCGCCGGCCCGGTAGGCCGACATCATTCCGATGCCGCCCATGGACAGGGTCCCGCCGACCGTCGTCCCGAGGTAGCTGGTGATCGACGCCGGAGTGAGGCCCTGCTCGTACGCGGCCTCGATCACGTCCTGCCACAGCACGCCGGCGTCGACGTCGGCGCCGCCGGTGCCGATCGAGTGGATCGTCTTCAGCGACCGCATCTCGATGACCAGGCCACCGCTCACGAGCGGTTGGCCGAACATCGCGTGGTGCGCGCCGGCCGGCGCGACCTCGATGCCGTGGTCGGCACAGAAGCCGACCATTTTCCGGATGTCCTGGACGGAACCCGGCCGGAGTACCGCGCACGGTCTTTGGAACACGATGTTGCCCTGGTCGTGGGAATTCGCCGCGAGGGACGCCGCGTCGAACGTGAGAGTGCCGTCGAGAGAGGGCGCTGTGGCGAAAGTGGAGTTCTCCGCTGCCGCGGCCTCGGTCACCCACTGCCGGGATACCAAATCGAAGCCGGCCACGAGCGCTATGGTCCCGGCTCCGAACCGGGACAGGAACTGCCGCCTGTTGACGGCACCGTGCTCTTTGCGTGACATGACAGCCTCCATGGTGTTGACGCGGCGGATCGTCGGCACGCCGCTCGCGTTTGTCGTCCTGTCCGTGGAGCGAAATCAGCGGGGCGAGCCGTGCGGGCCGACGGCCGCGCTCCGGAACGAGCGCCCTGGCCCGAGCCCGGGACCGGGCCGGTCGTTCCCTCCCACAGCGATCTCCCCCCGAAGTTCCGCTTAGCGCCCATCATGGCTTCCGGGAGGCGCACCGCGCGACGGTCCGCATCGCCAACTACGGCCGGGTTCGGGGCCGGTGAACACATACACGCGTCAACGCCGTCCGCACGCGCGGCAGTCGACTGCGGCAATGCGGCTTGTGCCCGTTTCAAGGCGTTCCGGTTGGGCTCAACTGTCGTGAGGACCGCCCAGGTTGACGCCCCGTCGTCAGTGAGAGTGATGATACGATCACCGCACTTACCGAACGGACGGATGGGTGCAAAAGGAGCACTCATCGTCTTTGGTGAATTCCTCGTGGCAACCCTGGAATGGCTGACCTTCGGTATGTATGAACTGACAGGAATTCAGTAGCTGGCTATCGGCCGCCTGAAGAGGGTCTCATGACGCAATACATACAAAATCCGGCGCTCTGGGCACTTCTTGTCGTAACCCTTGTCGCCGCCGCCCTCATCGTTCGTCAGCGACGGGCGGCGCGGAAATTACGGCAGGAGATCGCAGGGCTCAGGAACCACTACGGTGAGTTGGAGAGCCAATACTCGGAGTCCGTCCGCTCTGCTCAGCAGGAAGCCGAGGGGGCGACGAGGACGGCCCTGAAGTCCGCCATGCGGACACTGCAGGGTCTCGCCGCCGAGCAGCAGCGCATCATTTCCGGGCTGCAGCGCAAGTACGGCGACTCCGTCATGCTCCAGGACCTCCTGGAGATCGACCACATGAACGCGCAGTTCGGCCGGCGCGCCCAGTCCATCGCCGTGCTGTGCGAGGGCTGGCTCGGCCGGCACCGCGACGCAGCCTCGGTCTACGACGTGGTCCGCAGCGCCCAGGGCAGGATCCGCCATTTCCAGCGGGCGCACATCCTGTCCAAGGTCGACTTCGGCCTCACCAGCCGGGCCGTCGAACCGGTGGCGCTGGCCCTCGCGGAGCTGCTCGACAACGCGACCAGCTACTCCAGCCCGGACACCGTGGTCGAGATCAACGTCCGTTCCGTGCCCAAGGGCGTCTGCATCATCGTCGACGACGCCGGTGTCGGCATGAACGAGGAGGAGAAGGCCAGGGCCGAGAAGCTCCTGACGAGCGAGCGGGCCACGGGCGTCTCCGGGCTGGGCAACCCTCCGCAGTTCGGCTTCGCGGTGATCGGTGTGCTCTGCGAGCGGTTCGGCTTCACGGTGTCGGTGGACTCCACCTCCCCCTACGGAGGGGTGCGGGCGGTCGTGCTGCTGCCCGAGGAGTTGCTCACCGACATGCCGGAGCCGAAGCAGCCGACGGTGTCGATGGACTCGGTGGCGCCGAGGGAGGAGCCGTCGGTCGTCGAGACACGTCCCTCGGTGTACGAGCCAACCCCCGAGCCCTCGCTGCCCGTCGCCACGACCGAGGACGGTCTGCCCAAGCGGCGGCGCAAGCGGCCGATGGCCCTGGTCTCGACCAGCCCGTCCGCCCCGGCCGCCCCGAAGCGCCGCAGCGAGGAGACGGCAGCGATCATGGCCGCCTTCAAGCAGGGCACGGACGCCGGCCGCGCCACACATCCGGAGGCGGGGGAGCGGCCGGGCGGTACCCGTGACGCAAGCAGCGAAGGGCACGAGGTCCAATGAACAACGATCTTTCTTGGATGCTTGACAGCGCCTTGGAGATCCCCGGAGCTATCCACGCGGTTCTGGTCTCCTCCGACGGGCTGCTGAGGGCCCGTTCGAATGGAGTGGACAAGGACGACGCGGACAAGGCCGCCGCCGCGATGAGCGGCATGCAGTCGCTCAGCCGATCGCTGGCGTTCTTCTGCTCCCGGTCGGATCTGCGCTGGCAGCAGACCCTGGTCGAGTTCGACGGCGGCTGGATCTTCCTGATCTCGGCCGGTGACGGCGCCTACCTCGCCGTGTCGGCCTCCTCCGACGTCGACATGGCGGACATCACCTTCCGGATGCAGCAGCTCGTCGGCCAGTTGGGCAAGGTCATGACCGCTCCGCCCCGGGAGAGCAGCGTGGTGGGGCCGTGAACGATTTCGACAAGCAGGAGCTCGAGGCCACCGAATTAGTGCGGTCGTACGTCATCACCGGCGGCCGCAGCCTTCCCGGCGAGAGCCAGTTCTCGCTGATCACACTGGTCACAGCGGTGACCGACCAGCAGCAGCGGCCTGCCCGCCTCTCGCCTGAGGAGCAGAACCTGCTGCGGATGTGCGTCGGCGGCTATCTCTCCGTCGCCGAGATCTCGGGACACCTCCACCTGCCGGTGGGGGTGGTGAAGATCCTGCTGGCCGCCCTCTCCGAGGCCGGCTACCTCGTCACCCGCCCGCCGGTGACGCGTGCTCCCGTCGCCAACCTGAAGATTCTCGAGGAGGTGCTCAATGGTCTCCAGTCCAAGTTTGGATGAGCGGGCGTACGTCCCGGGCGGAGAGACGCAGACCGCCGTGAAGATCCTCGTCGTCGGGCACTTCGCGGTGGGGAAGACCACGTTCATCGGGTCGATCTCCGAGATCTCGCCGCTCTCCACCGAGGAGACGATGACCCAGGCGGGCGAGGCGATCGACGATCTCAAGGGCGTCCAGGGCAAGACCACCACCACGGTCGCCATGGACTTCGGCCGACTGACCGTCAGCGACCGCGTCGTGCTGTATCTCTTCGGCACACCCGGCCAGCAGCGCTTCGTGCAGATGTGGGAGGACATGGCACGCGGCGCCCTCGGGGCGCTGGTGCTGGTCGACCCCGAGCGGCTGGCCGACTCGTTCGCCGTGATCGACCTGATCGAGCAGTACGGACTCGACTACGCGATCGCGGTCAACCATTTCGACGGCACGTCCATACGTGACGCAAGGGCACTGCGTGAAGCG
The DNA here is from genome assembly GCF_001550375.1 of Streptomyces europaeiscabiei. Lineage (GTDB taxonomy): Bacteria > Actinomycetota > Actinomycetes > Streptomycetales > Streptomycetaceae > Streptomyces > Streptomyces europaeiscabiei. The sequence continues at coordinate 7,404 of NZ_LRTR01000531.1, forward strand.
CTGGATCTGCTCGACGACACCCCCATCGTCACGTGCGACGCACGGGACGAGCGGTCGTCGGCCGAAGCGCTGATCACGCTCGTCCGCTACTTGATGGACCGTGCCCGTTAGGAGCAGAGCAGACATGACCTCCGATTCCACCTTTCCCGCACCCCCGCCCGGCTGTCCGGCCCACGGCAGCGGACTGCGGGTTCCGCTGTACGGGCCCGAGTACGCGGCCGACCCCCAGGCGTACTACGCGTACATGCGGAACTACGGGCAGACCGCTCCGGTCGAGATCGCGCCAGGCGTCGACGCGACCCTCGTCACCGACCACGCGACCGCGCTGAGGCTGCTCCAGGACTCCGGCAACTTCCGCAAGGACGCGCGCCGTTGGCGGGACGTCGCCGAAGGCAAGATCGGCCCGGAAAACCCGGTGGTACCGATGCTGGGGTACCGCCCCAACGCCATGTTCACCGACGGCGCCGAGCACGCGCGGCTACGCCAGGCCATCACCGACAGCCTGGCCAAGGTCGACTCCCGCCGCATCAGCGACATGACCAAGCGGGCCTCCGACTACCTCCTGGCCCAGGTCTCGGCCCGCGGTTCCATCGACCTGATGAACGACTACGTCAAGCAGCTGCCGCTGCTCGTGTTCAACGAGCTGTTCGGCTGCCCGGCGGACATCGGCGACCGGGTCGTCTTCGGTATCTCCGGAGTCTTCGAAGGCGTCAACGCCGAGAAGGCGAACGAGGTGCTGGGTCAGGCCGTGTTCGAACTGGTCGCGCTCAAGCGCGCCCGGCCGGGCGACGACGTCACCTCGTACCTGATGCGGCACGAGGCGCGGCTGACCGACGAGGAACTGGTCCACCAGCTGATCCTGCTGCTGGGCGCGGGCGCCGAACCGCTGCGCAACCTCATCGGCAACACCCTGCACCGGCTGCTCATCCACGACCGGTACGCCGACGGCGGTCTCATCGAGGAGGCCATCGACGACACGCTGTGGGAGAACCCCCCCATGGCGAACTACGCGCCGCACTACCCCGCGACCGACCTGGAGTTCGGCGGCACGAGGATGCGGGCCGGCGATCTGGTCCTCGTCAGCATGACGGCCGCCAACACCGACCCGGCGCTCGCGATGGCCCGTCAGACGGGCGGCAGGCGGGCCCACCTGTCCTGGAGCGCCGGCCCGCACGCCTGCCCCTCCAAGGAACTCGCCCGGCTCGTCACCATGGTGGCCATCGAGAACCTGCTCAACCGGCTGCACGACATCGAACTCGCGGTGCCCGAGGACAGCCTGACCTGGCGTCCGGGCCCCTTCCACCGCGCGCTCGCCGCGCTTCCCTGCCGCTTCACCCCGCAGGTGATGCAGCGACCGAACCCGCCCCGCGCGACGGAGACATCCGCACGCGGCGACAACGCCCCGGCGGGCCGGAAGACGGAGCGAGGTGTGTGGGGCTCATTCCTGTCCTGGTTGAAGGGGTGACGCACGCAACAGCCTGTAACAGAAGGCACTGCATGAGACTTCAACCAAAGGGGTAGTAACGCGGCGGCATTCGTGGTGACCAACGAACAAAGGGAGGTGTCGTGGACCACATATCCACCGGCGCCGCTGCTCGACATACGGACATTTCCCGCCGCTCCCGGCGCACCGCCTTATCCCATGCGGAGGCCACCAGGGGCGAGACCCGCGACCAGCCGCCGCGACACGAGATACCCGCCCAGGTCGGCGGGTATCTTCCTGTGTCCTCTCGCAGCCTCGGCACCCACGGAGCAGGAACCTCGCCCCAAGCCCCGCCCCCGCACTCCGAGCAGCGGCGGGAGCACCGGTGAGCGCCATCGGGTCCGGCACCGGGAAAACCCGGAGAGACCGGACGCTCGGCGAACTCGTGACGGGTCAACTCCTGCGGCTGTGCGAGGCGTCGGGGCTCGCACGAGCCGACGCCGAGACCTACGCGCACGTACTGACCGACTCCCTCGGAGCGGTGGCCGAACGGTCCCTGGACCTGCCGCCCCCCTCCCGGAGTTTCCTGTCCGACGACTCCACGCCGGTGGAGTTCTCGCTCTCCTTCACACCCGACGCGCCACCGAGGGTGCGGGTGCTGCTGGAACCGGGATGCGGCGCCGACAGCCTTCAGGAGAACGGCCGTACCGGACTGCGCGTCGTCCGGTCGATGGCGCGGCGCTGGGGCTTCGCCACCGAACAACTCGACGCCCTGGAAGACCTCTTCCTCCCCCCCGACCCTCAGGGCCCCCTGGCCCTGTGGATCGCGCTGGAGCTGAGCCCCGGCGGTGTCCCCAAGGTCAAGGTGTATCTGAACCCGGCGGCGACCGGCGCGACGAGAGCCGCGGAGACGGTACGGGAGGCACTGGGCCGGCTGGGCCACCGGCAGGCCTTCGGCATGCTGCCGTCGGCCGACGGCTACCCGTTCTTCGCCCTCGACCTGGGCGACTGGGCGGCGCCCCGAGTGAAGATCTACGCCACGCACCACGGGCTGCCGGTGACCGGCACCGGCGGTCTGTGCCGGATGGAATCCGGCCCCGACAGCGAGTCGCTGGAGGAGTTCCTGCGCACGGCGGGCGGATTCGGCGACGGAACGGGGCAACCGTCGGCCCCGGAGGCCCGGTTCGACCGGCGCCCCGTCCTCACCTGCCACTCCTTCACCCGGACGACCGGCGGCCCCACCGGCTTCACCCTCCATGTCCCGGTCAGGGACTACGCCCGGGACGACGGGGAGGCACTCCGGTGGGCCGGGGCCGTCCTCGGCCGCCACGGGCTGGACACCGGCGCACTCGAACGGCCACTGGCCGCCGTCACCCCACGGCCGCTGCGGGACGGCGCCGGACTCATCGCGTACGTGGCGCTGGCCCACGAGCAGGATCAGCCGCCCCGGGTGACCACGTACATCTCGTCGGAGGCCTACGAGGTCCGGTCGCCGAACACCCCGTCGCCGAACACCCCGTCGGCGGACCACCCCACGCCGTCCTCCGGACGGTTCGAGTTCGGCCGCCGACACAGCAACGACGAAGCAATCCGCAGTACTTCAGGAGCAAGGATCAGCATGGAGCCCTACCGCATCAAGGTCGTCGAGCCCATCGCGCTCACCACTCGTCAACAGCGCGAGGCGGCGCTGGAGCGGGTGCACTACAACCTCTTCGACCTGCGCGCCGAGGAGGTGACGATCGACCTGCTCAGCGACTCGGGCACCGGCGCCATCTCGGCCGCGCAGCTCGCCGCAGGCATGGAGGGCGACGAGTCCTATGCGGGCTCACGCTCCTTCTACCGCTTCCACGAGACCGTGACCGAGCTGACCGGCTACCGGCACATCCTGCCGGCCCACCAGGGGCGTGCCGCCGAACGCATCCTGTTCAACACGCTCCTCGAACCCGGCGGCATCGTCCTGGCCAACACCCACTTCGACACCACACGGGCGAACGTGGAACTCTCCGGATGTCAGGCGCATGACATTCCGTGTGCGGAGGCCCGGGACCTCGACAGCGAGCGGCCCTTCAAGGGCAACATCGACCTGGACGCTCTCCGGACCGCACTCGAGGGGCCGGACGGCTCCCGCGTCCGCGTGGTGATCATGACGATCACCAACAACGGCGGCGGCGGACAGCCCGTCTCCATGGAGAACCTGAAGCAGACCGCCGAGATCTGCCGCCGGCACGGCGTCCCGATGATCCTGGACGCCGCCCGGTTCGCCGAGAACGCCTGGTTGGTGACCCGCCACGAGGAGGCCTACCGCGACCGCACCCCGCGTCAGGTCGCCGAAGAGGCGTTCCGTCTCGCCGACGGCTGCGTCATGAGTGCCAAGAAGGACGGCATCGTCCACATCGGCGGCTTCATCGGGCTCAACGACCCCGAACTCGCCGAGAGGTGCGAACGGCTCCTCATCGCCACCGAGGGCTTCGCCACCTACGGCGGTCTCGCGGGCCGCGACCTGGACATGATGGCCACCGGTCTGCTGGAGGTGACCGAGCCCGCCTACCTCGCGGAGCGGGCCGACGTCGCCTCCCACCTCGCCGACCGCGTCCGCTCGGCGGGCGTCGACATCCTCGAACCCCCGGGGCTGCACGCCCTCTACCTCAACGCGGGCCGCCTGCTGCCGCACATACCGCCCCACCACTACCCGGGCCACGCCCTCGCCTGCCGCCTCTACCTCGAAGGCGGCATCCGCTCGGCCGAACTCGGTTCCCTCTACCTCGGCGAGGAGGACGAGGACGGCAACCCCGTCAAGAGCGCGCCGTACGAACTGGTCAGGCTCGCGCTCCCACGCCGGGTCTACACCCGCAGTCACTACGACCACGTCGGCAGGACCCTGGAAGGGATCGCCAAGGAAGCGGAATCCGTCCACGGCTACCGGATCGTGGAACAGTCCCCGATCCTGCGGCACTTCCGGGCCAAGCTGCAGCCCGTGACCGGCTGAAGCAGTCCCACAGGAGTCTCGGACGTCCCGCACGGGTGACGGACCTGCCGGACACCCCCGACAGAACACGTCGACGCGCCGAAGTGAGCGCTCGACGGTGCTGCCCGGTGGCGTCGGCCCGTCGGCCGCCACCACCGGCGGCCACGCGTGCGGGCCCGGGAC
>NZ_LRTR01000532.1 GCF_001550375.1 Streptomyces europaeiscabiei
CGCTCGGCGCCCTGCTCGGCGGCGGTCCGCCGTCGGCGGTAGCCGCTCTCGACCGGGCGGGCCGCAGTCTCGGCCTGGCATTCCAGGTCATCGACGATGTGCTGGGCATCTGGGGCGACCCCGAGATCACCGGCAAACCCGTTCACGGCGATCTTCGGGAGGCCAAGAAGACCTTCCCCGTGCTGGCCGCACTCGACTCCCCGTCCGCTGAAGCGCGGCGTCTGGCCGTGGTGCTGAAGTCAGGAGCGGACCCGCAGGAGGCGGCCGTACTCGTCGAGGCGGCGGGCGGCCGGGCGGCGGCGCTGGCCGAGGCACGCCATCACATCGCGGCGGCGGAGGCCGCGCTGGCGGACGCTTCGCTGCAGGGCACGGCAGGCGACGAGTTGCGGGCGCTGGCGGCGTTCCTCGTGCGTCGCGACCTCTGACGGAGTGCCGGCCGCGTTCCGGGGCCTTCCCACCGGGCCCCGGGACAGCCGAGCGCCTCCTGTCCGGCGGGCGCCCCGCTCGTTCCTCGCGGGGCTCCGGCGCTCCAACTGATGCGTAGGACTTGCCGGCCCGGGGTGGTCGCGGACTGGTTGGCCACGTCGCTGACTTCGGCCGGGCCGGCGTAGTAAAGAAACTGGTCGCCTTCGCCAGGGGCGGCTCATGGCCACGATCTGCAGCACGTGGTGAGTCCCGCGGCCTCGGCTGCGGTGCGCAGGGTGCGTTCGTGGTCGGCGAAGGTGTGGCCGGGGCTCGGCCGGGTTGTCGGGGCGGGCGGTGCGATCAAGTACCCGTCTGCGTCCCGCCGATCCGCGTTGGAGATGGCACCGAGTCCTGACAGGGCTCGGGCCCTCCGTAACTTTCTCCACAACGGACCAAAAGCCTGGCTGGTCCGGAGGGAGGTGTGGACACATGGGGCTGAAGTCTCTAGCCTTGTCGGCGAACCATCACGGTCGTCGATGTGACCCGACAGCGCGGTAGCCATCGACCTCTCCTGTTTCCGAGCCGTTGCCCCCGCTCGGCGTAGTGGCCTGCTGAAGCACACCTGGCGGGCCGAAGCGGCGACATCCCGCTACGGCATCGGCGCGGCAGCGCGCGCCCCAAGCCTGGCAGCCATCTGTTCAGGAAGGGGATTGCATTGTCATGTTCATGAGAATCAGGAGGGCTAAAGCCGCGCGTTGGCCGGCCATCGGTTCGGCTCTGCTCCTGGTCGCGGCCACTCTCACCGCGACCTTGTCCAGTGCGACCCCGGCCTCGGCGCACCCGATCAACGCCGCCGACTTCCAGCAGGTCCAACTGGCCCGCGGTGTCGCGGAGGTCGGTGAGCCGATGTCGCTGGCCGTACTCGCCGACCGGTCGGTGCTGCATACCGCTCGCAACGGGACCGTGCGCCGCACGGAGGCCAACGGCACCACCACGGTGATCGGCAACATCCCCGTATACGTGCACGACGAGGACGGCCTGCAGGGCATCGGCATCGACCCGGGTTTCGCCACCAACCGGCACATCTACCTCTACTACGCCCCGCCGCTGTCCACACCAGGAGGCGACGCACCGACCACCGGCGGCAACTGGTCGGCGTGGCAGGGTGTCAACCGGCTTTCCCGGTTCACGCTCAACGCCGACTTCACGCTCAACCAGTCCAGCAAAGTGGACATCCTCGACGTGGCGGCCGACCGGGGTATCTGCTGCCACGCCGGCGGAGACATCGACTTCGACGCGGCAGGCAACCTGTACCTGTCCACAGGCGACGACACCAACCCGTTCGAGTCCGCCGGATATTCCCCGCTCGACGAGCGGTCCAACCGCAACCCGGCGTTCGACGCGCAGCGCACCGCCGCCAACACCAACGACCTGCGCGGCAAGATCTTACGAATCAAGGTGAACGAGAACGGGTCGTACTCGATCCCGGCAGGCAACCTGTTCCCGCCCGGCACGGCCAGGACCCGGCCGGAGATCTACGCGATGGGCCTCCGCAACCCGTTCCGGATGAGCGTGGACAAGGCCACCGGCATCGTCTACGTCGGCGACTACGGCCCCGATGCCGGCGCCACCTCGGCGCGCGGGCCGCAGGGCCAGGTCGAGTTCAACCGCGTCACGGGCCCGGGCTTCTATGGCTGGCCATACTGCAACGGCACGAACACGAGCTCCGAGACGTACGCCGAGTGGGACTTCGCCACCAACACGGCAGGAGCGAAGTACAACTGCTCGGGCGGGCCGACGAACAACTCGTTCCGCAATACCGGCTTGAGTACGCTGCCCCCCGCCAAGGCTGCCTGGATCCGTTACGGCGGCGACGCCGGCAGCCCGCCGGCGTTCGGCGGCGGCTCGGAGTCGCCGATGGCGGGCCCGGTGTACCGGTACGACCCCGACGTCGGCTCGCCCACGAAGTTCCCGCAGTCGTTCGACGGGCAGTTCTTCGCCACGGAGTTCGGCCGCGGCTGGATCAAGCCGATCCACCTCAACGCCGACGGTTCCCCGGGGAGCATCGACAGCTTCCCCTGGACCGGCAAGCAGGTGATCGACTCGGCGTTCGGCCCGGACGGCTCCTACTACGTGCTGGACTACGGTGCCGGGCTGTACCAGGGCGACCAATACTCTGCCCTTTACCGTTTCGACTACGTCGGCGGCGGCAACCGGGCGCCCACGGCGATGGCCGGCGCCAACCGGACCTCCGGCGCGGCGCCGTTGACCGTGACATTCTCCTCGGCCGGCTCATCCGACCCTGACGGTGGGGCACTGACCTATGCGTGGAGCTTCGGTGATGGCACCACCTCCACCGTCGCCAACCCGACGAAGACGTACAACGCCAACGGCGATTACACGGCCACGCTGACGGTGCGCGACCCGCAGGGTGCCACCGGCACCGCCGACGTGCGGATCACCGTCGGCAACACCGCGCCGACCGTGACCATCAACAGCCCCACCGCGGGGGAGATCTTCGCCTTCGGCGACACCGTGCCGTTCAGTATCACCGTGACGGATCCGGAGGACGGCACGGTCGACTGCACCAAGGTCAAGCTGACGTACATCGTCGGTCACGACAGCCACGGCCACCCGATCACCTCGAAGACCGGTTGCTCCGGCACGATCACCATTCCGGTCGACGGTGAGCACGACGACGCGGCGAACATCTTCGCGGTCTTCGATGCCGAGTACACCGACAACGCCGGGCTCACCACGCACAAGCAGCACATCCTGCAGCCGAAGCACCGGCAGGCCGAGCACTACAAGACATCGTCAGGCATCGCCACCTTGGACAAGTCGACCGCAGAGGGCGGCAAGTCCGTTGGTGACATCGAGAACGGCGACTGGATCGCATTCGAGCCGTACAAGCTCAGCAACGCCACGTCGTTCAGCGCCCGGGTGTCGTCAGCCGGCGCGGGCGGCACGTTGCAGGTTCGGGCCGGTTCGCCGACCGGCACCGTCCTCGGCTCCGCCACCGTCCCGGTCACCGGCTCGTGGACGAACTTCACCACTGTCAACGGCTCGATCTCCGGTGCACCGGCCGGCACCACCACGCTCTACCTGACCTTCACCGGCGGCTCCGGATTCCTCTTCGACGTCGACGCGTTCACCTTCAATCCCGGCGGCGGCCCGCCCACCCCCGGGGTGGGTCCGATCGTGGGGCTCGCGGGTAAGTGTCTGGATGTCCGTGACGGCGGCTCGGCGGATGGGACGGCGGTGCAGATCTCGTCGTGTACGGGCTCGGCGGGGCAGCGGTGGACGGTGGCGCCGGGGTCGACGGTCAAGGCGTTGGGCAAGTGCCTGGATGTCACCGGTAACGGGTCGAGAGTCCAGTTGTGGTCCTGCAACGGTGGCGCCAACCAGAACTGGCAGGCGTACCCGGACGGGTCGCTGCGCAACCCGCAGGCGGGCAAGTGCCTGGACGTGTCGGGCGCCAACTCGTCGGACGGCACCCTCGTGTCCCTGTGGACCTGCCACGGCGGAGCCAACCAGAAATGGACCCTGCCCTGATTTCTGTCACCAAGAAGGGAGCGACGGACATGCGCAGACAACCCCGAATGCTGCTTGGTGGGGTGGCCACGACACTCGCCGCCCTGGCCCTCCTCGCGCAGCCCACACCCGTCAGTGCCGCGGACACGTCCTACGACGTCCTCGTGTTCTCCAAGACAGCCGGTTTCCGGCACGACTCGATCCCCGCAGGGATCCAGGCCATCCGCGACCTCGGCGCGGCGAACAGTTTCACGGTGACGGCCACGGAGGACGGCAACCACTTCACCCCCGGCAACCTGAGCCGTTACGAGGCGGTGGTCTTCCTCAACACCACCGGCGACGTTCTGAACGACGCCCAGCAGTCGGCGTTCCAGTCGTACATCGGCTCGGGCGGCGGCTTCGTCGGCGTCCACTCGGCCGCGGACACGGAGTACAACTGGCCGTTCTACGGCGATCTGGTCGGCGCCTACTTCGCCTCCCACCCCGCTGTCCAGCAGGCCAACGTCAAAGTGGAGGGGCGGGCGCACGCGGCGACCGCCCACCTGCCGCAGACATGGACCCGCACCGACGAGTGGTACAACTTCCGGACCAACCCCCGTACCACCGCGCGCGTGCTCACCACGCTGGACGAGTCGTCGTACTCGGGCGGCTCGATGGGCGCCGACCACCCGCACACCTGGTGCAAGACCTATTCGGGGGGCCGGTCCTTCTACACCGGCGGCGGGCACAGCCAGGCGTCGTACGCGGAGCCGGCGCTCCGGGCGCACCTGCTAGGCGGTATCCGGTACGCGGCAGGCCGGACCAAGGCCGACTGCCGGCCCGAGAACGGCTATACGGCCCTCTACAACGGCTCGACCACCGGCTGGTCGCAGGCCGGCCCAGGCGGCTTCACCAACTCGGACGCCACCCTCGCCTCGTACGGCGGCCTGGGCATGCTCTGGTACAGCGCCCGGCAGTTCACCGACTACTCGCTGAAGCTGGACTGGAAGATGCCCGGCGACGACAACTCCGGTGTGATCGTGGGCTTCCCGCCGTCGAGCGACCCGTCGTCGGCACTGAACAACGGCTACGAGGTCCAGATCGACGCCACCGACGCGCCTGACCGTACGACTGGCTCGATCTACGCCGTCAAGGCCCCGGACACGGCTGCCCGGGACGCGGCACTCAACCCACCGGGCGAGTGGAACACCTTCGAGTTGCTGGTGGAGGGCGAGCGGCTCCAGGTCTGGCTCAATGGCGTGAAGATCAATGACTTCACCAACACCGACCCCGCCCGCTCGCTCGCCGGCCACGTCGGCATCCAGAATCACGGTACGGGGGACGACGTATCGTTCCGCAACGTCCGGATCAAGGAGCTGGGCGGCGGCCCGCCCACCCCCGGGGTGGGTCCGATCGTGGGGCTCGCGGGTAAGTGTCTGGATGTCCGTGACGGCGGCTCGGCGGATGGGACGGCGGTGCAGATCTCGTCGTGTACGGGCTCGGCGGGGCAGCGGTGGACGGTGGCGCCGGGGTCGACGGTCAAGGCGTTGGGCAAGTGCCTGGATGTCACCGGTAACGGGTCGAGAGTCCAGTTGTGGTCCTGCAACGGTGGCGCCAACCAGAACTGGCAGGCGTACCCGGACGGGTCGCTGCGCAACCCGCAGGCGGGCAAGTGCCTGGACGTGTCGGGCGCCAACTCGTCGGACGGCACCCTCGTGTCCCTGTGGACCTGCCACGGCGGAGCCAACCAGAAATGGACCCTGCCCTGAGCTGACGCGGCACGCTGGAAGGGCCACCGCACTCACCGTGCGGTGGCCCTTCCGCGTTCCCAGGCCGGGTGTGGCTGACGTCAGGCTGTGCCGCGCTTTGGTGCGGGCGTGGCCGAGTACGTGCTCCCGAGCGGGCCGGGGCGTCCGGCGCATGCGTGTGCGCCCACTCCTGAAGGACCGCCCCCGCCGCACCGCCGACACGAAAGCAAGCCGGTGGCCGCACCGTCCCCAGCTGGTCCGGCAGCCGCGAGGAGTCTGCGCCACGGCTCGGCGGGTTCCGGGGGAGTGCGGCCGTTGTTCCGCACGAACCTGTCACGCGGCGAACGTCCCGTGGAGATCGGGAGCACCGGGCCCCGCAAGCCGTGCGGTCCGATGTACGCGACCGGCTGGGTGCCGCCGGTGCCCCCGCTCACCTGTCCGCCCGAGCGATCGCGCTGTCGTTCGAGATCGCCCTCATGGAGGTGGCGACTCAGCGGTAGCCGGCGGCGACGATGTTGGCCTGCACCGCGCTCTCGGTTGCGTCGGACGGATATCCGGACACCATCGCGCCCTCGTAGAAGGTGCCGGCGCTGAGGTTCGCGCCGCCGCCGGGCTTGCAGCAGTCACCACCGCTGCCGAGGATGATGGCGCCCTGCTTCTTCATGGGGCTGTAGCCGGGCGGAAGCGCGCCGTCCCACAGCGTGGTCAGGCTTCCGGTCTGGCCGTTGCCACCCTTGAGCGCGAATCGGCTCGTCCCGTTGTTCTTCAACATCGCCGTCACGAACTTGCTGGTGAAGGCCCGCTGGTTCGTGTTCCAGGCCTGGCTGCCACCGGAGTAGAGCCCCCATTCGAGGTCCGCCTGGACCCATGGGCCGGTGCCGGAGCACCCGCCGAACCAGCACTGGGTGCTGAAATTGATCGCGTCCATCGCCCCGGCCGCGTCGGCCGCTCGGGTCGTCTCACTGTTGCCGTAGTCGAAGCAGCAGCCGCCGTTGACATGGGTGCCGCTGGTCACCATGTACATGCCTTCGGGGGCGCTGCCGGTCGGCACGCCGGTCAGGTGGCCGTCCCGCCAGTAGCTGTTGCCGGGGTTGATGTAGAGCGAGTAGGCCTTGCTGCCGCCGACCGCCAGCGACTCCGACGTCGCGTTCGCCGGGCGGCTCTGGGGGGAGCCGGGCACCACACTCGATCCCTGGTACCACAGGTCGTTCCCGCGGCCGGATTGGTCGTAGACGACGGTGACGACACAGGTGGTCCCCGCGCAGAACGAGTCCTGCGTCGTCGCGTCGGCGGTGCCGCCCGCGCTCAGGACGCCGATGTTCCGGGTCGTGCTGTCGGACGAGCGCCGGACCTGGTAGAGGTTTCCGTTGTAGGTGCCGTAGAGCGCTCGTGTGGTGCTGTGGGCTGCGATGCAGGGGGTGCCGCCCGAGGCGTAGATGTCACACGTGCCCGCGCCCCCTGGCACCGGAGGGTCCGTCGGCGGGGTCGGCGAGCTCCACTGCTGGTTGGTGCCGCCGTGGCAGGACCAGAGGGTGATTCTGGTGCCGTTGGCGGTGCCGCCGGCGTTGGCGTCGAGGCAGAGTCCGGACTGGACGCCGGTGATGGTGCCGTTGGGGTTGACGTTCCACTGTTGGTTGTTCTGGCCGTTGCAGTCCCAGATGACGACGGCGGTGCCGTTGGTGGTGCCGCGTCCGCTGGCGTCGAGGCACTTGCCGCCGGAGACGGTCAGTTGTTTGCCGGCGGTGTAGGTCCAGGTCTGGCCGGGCGCGCCGGTGCAGTCCCAGAGTTGGGTCTGGGTGCCGTTGGTGGTGCTGGAGCCGGGGACGGTCAGGCAGCGGCCGGACTGCGACCCCACGATGGGGGCGCTCTGCCCGGGCTCGATCGGTGCAGCCACCGCGGTGGCGCCGACGGCGACAAGCACCAGGGCGGCGCCCAGCGCGGACAGCCGTCCGTACCAACGGGGCCGAGGTATCCGAAACACCATGGCGGTTCCTCACGGGTTCGTAGAGAGGGATGCCCGGCGCGCGACCGCGCCGGGCATCCCGTCCGGACGGGTTAGACGGCGGTGAACCGCCACTGTTGGTTGGTGCCGCTGTGGCAGCTCCACTGCAGGAGTCGTGCGCCGTCGGCCGTCGAGCCGCCGTTGACGTCGACACACAGTCCACTGGGGAGGCTTTTCACCGTATACACGCCCACCGTGGTGGACGGTGTGACGAGGAACTTCTGCGGCTGGCCGTTGTCGCAGGTGGATTGCTGCAGGAACGCGCCCTGGGCGGTGGAGCCGCCCGCGACGGCGAGGCACTTGTCGCTGTGCACCGCCTTCAGGTAGACGGCGCCGCCACCGGCGTCGACGGCCTGCCACTTCTGGTTGTTGGCGCCGTTGGCCGGCCACTGGACGACCTGGGCGCCATCAGCGGTCGAGGCGCCGTTGACGTCCACGAATTTGCCGCTGTGCTGCGCTGCGACCGTCCAGGTCCGACCGGCCACGCCGTCACCACCACCACCACCGCTGCCCGGTTCGCCGACCCCGTTGCCGCCGAAGGTGAGCGAGTCGAGGTCGAACCAGTTGTTCGAGGTGCCCTTGAACACCAGGTAGAGCGGGTGCGAGCCGGAGAGATCGGCTGTGTTCACCGCCTGCGTGGACTGGTAGGTGTTCCAGCCGCCGGTGCTGGGCACCGGTGTCGTGGCCAGGAGTGTGCCGGTCGGGGAGTCGGCGCGCAGTTCGATCGATCCGCCGCCGCTCGGCGACGACAGGCGGTAGCGCACGCTCGTGACGCCCGACAGGCTCATGGGTTTGAACGAGATCCAGTCGCCGTCGGAGATGTTGCCGACTCGCTTGCCGCTCTCCGCGCCGGCCTGCTCGACGATCTGCACACCCGACTGGTCCGTGTAGAACTCGGCCTGCTTGTGCTTGGGCTGGAGGATCGCCTGGGCGTAGCCGGTGAGCGGGTTCGCACCGCCGGGGCCGCCGTCGTCGGTGTAGCGGGCGTTGAGGACGTAGTACAGGTTGGCGCCGTCGGGGTGCCCGCCCAGCAGCGTCGTGTCGATGGTGCCCGAGCACCCCGGATGGTCCGTGGTCTCGTGCTGGTGGTCGTCGTGGCCGAGAGCTGGGTTGACGAACACCTTGGCGCAGTCGATGGGCGCGCCGCCGGGATCCGAGACGGAGACCTTGTACGGGACGCGGTCACCGAAGTCCAGCATGCCGCCGTTGGACGGAATCGTGAGGGTGACGATCGGTGCGGAGTTGCCCACGGTGATCGGCACGTTGGCGAAGGCCGTCTTGCCGGTGTTGTCGGTGACCTTGAGCTGGGCGGTGTAGTTGCCGTTGGCGGTGTAGGTGTGTGACGGGTTGGCCGCCGTGGACGTGGTGCCGTCGCCGAACGTCCAGTGGTGGCTGAGCGTGTTACCGGGATCCGGGTCCGTGGACCCCGCGCTGCTGAACTGCACGTTCAGTGGCGCGTTCCCGTTGGTGGGCGTTCCGGTGGCTTTGGCGATCGGCGACCGCCCGCCGTGGTTGTAGTCGATGCGGTAGAGCCCCGAGTCGTTGTTGCCACCGGAGAAGTTGTTGCCCCATTCGAGCAGGTACAGCGAGCCGTCGGGCCCGAACTCCATGTCCATCGGCTTGAGGAACTTGGCGGCGGGCATGAAGGGGTTGGTCCGGGTGACCGCGGTCGCGGAGTCGAAGTGGACCTCCTTGACGGTGTGGCGCGACCACTCGTAGAAGAAGTGGACCCCGTCGTAGTAGGGCGGGAACTTCGTCTCGGACGGGTTCGCGGCGTCGTAGCGGTAGACCGGTCCGCCCATCGGCCCCGAGCCGCCGGAGCCGAGTTCGGGGAAGTTCGGTGAGACGCCGTAGCCGTACCACATGTTCGGCGCGACGATCGGCTTGAGGCTGGTCAGGCCGGTGTTGTTCGGCGAGTTGTTGACCGGCGCGTTGCAGTTGAACTTGGCGCCGACGACGCCGGTGCTCGGGTTGTAGGGCGCGTAGGCCTGGTTGTCGCCGTGGCAGAACGGCCAGCCGTAGTTGCCCGGGGTCTTGATGACATTGAGCTCGACGAGCCCTTCGGGGCCGCGGTTGGTCGTGGGCGGGTTCCGGTCCGGGCCGTAGTCGGCGAGGTAGACCCACCCGTTGTCCGGGTCGATCGAGAAGCGGAACGGATTGCGGAAGCCCATCGCGTAGATCTCCGGCCGGGTCTGCGCCGTGCCCTGCGGGTAGAGGTTGCCGGCCGGGACGGTGTAGCCGCCGTCGGCCGACGGCCGGATGCGCAGGAGCTTGCCCCGCAGGTCGTTGGTGTTGCCGGCGGTGCGGGCGGCGTCGAGGTTGGCCTTGCCCGACCGCCAGTCCAGCGGGGCGTAGCCCTGCCAGTTGGAGTCGAGGTTCGGTGGGACGTCGTCCCCGGTACCGATGTAGAGGTTCCCGTCGGGGCCGAACTCGATGTACCCGCCCGTGTGCCCGGGCTCGGCGAAGGTGCGGTCCCGGGTCGCGGGGATGTCGATGATCGTCACCTGGCTCGACATGTTCAGGGTGTCGCCGGTGAGCGTGAACCGGGAGACCCGGTTGATGTCGTTCGGGACTCCGGCCGGGGAGTGATACAGGTACACGTAGCCGTTGTCGGCGAAGTCGGGGTCGAGCGCCAGTCCGGTGAGGCCGTCCTCGCCGCCGGTGTAGACGCTGAGCGTGGCGGCTGTCACGGTCCTGTTGGTGGTCGGTTTGAAGATCTTCAGTTGCCCGCCCCGCTGGACGTAGAGCACCCGCCCGTCCGGGGCGACCGCGAGGGCCATCGGGTCCGCGGTGTTGTCGTCGAGGGTGCGCTTCTCGAAGTTGCTCCACACGGTGCCGCCGCAGTCGCCGGGCTCCTTGCCGGCCGCCCACTTGACGCCCCCGAGGACGTGGTTGCGGAAATGGGTCTCGCTGTAGGCGGCGCTGGTGTGCCCCATGCCGGTGGCCCACACGCGACCGCCGCCGGTGTTGCGGCACCAGGAGATGGGGTGGTCCGGCCCCATGGCGCGGGAGCCCGGGTTGTACGTGCGCTCGTCCGCGGTGACCAGGACATGGACGTCGCCGCGGGGGTTGCGGTCGAAGTTGTACCACTCCTCGCTGCGGTTCCAACGGTCCGGCAGGCCGGCCGTCGACGGGTGCTTCTTGTCCGCGACGATCGCGGTGCCGGACAGCACGCCGGGGGAGTGCTCCGGCATGTGCGCGCCGCCGTTGATGGTCTGGTCCCACCACGGGTACTCGTTCTCGATGCCCATGTCGGTGGCGTTGTGGATCGCGACGATGCCCTTGCCGCTGGCGAGGTAGCCCTCCAGCGCCTGACGTTGGGCCGCCGTGGTCCACACCATTCCCGAGGTCTGGAACATGATGAGCACGTCGAAGGTGGCGAGGTTCGCCGGGGTGAAAACGCTCGAGTCCTCGCTGTGGACCAACTCGAAGTCGTTGGCCGCCGCCTGCTCCCGGAACATCGTGAGGCCGGCAGGGATCGAATCGTGCCGATAGCCGGTTGTCTTCGTGAAGACCAGGGCTCGGAAGGCCGGCGCCGCTGACGCCGGTTGGGCTACGACGAGCGACAGGAGCACGCTCGCGATCACCCCGAAGATAAATATGATGCGACGCATGCCGTCTCCTATTTCGGCGGAGCAACGATGGCATGACCACGGGCACGCGCCGGCCGCACCTGGCGATGCGCCGGAGTGCCTGAGCGCGTCGCAGGCACGCGTGTGCCTTCCGCTCGTCATCCCGTCCGCCGTGACGGGCAGTCAAGTCCCTACGGAAGAGAGGGGGCGTCACACCGGATGCGGCCATCTCCCGTGGTCTGCCGGTCAGCATGCAGCGGCCTATCGCAACAGTCAATATGGCTCGGACACGGGCCGATTCCATAACACATTTCGCGCATCAATCGTCGTGGTTCGGTGCGCGACTGTCGTCGGGCCGATTCGATAACACATTTCGCGCATCAGTCGCCGTGGCTCGGCGCGCGACTGTGGACGGTCCGATTCGATAACAGATTTTGGCGTATCAATCGCCGTCGACCGATCGCCGATCCACATCGAGCAGTTCGAACGGCGAACGTCCTCCTGTGATGTCCGATGCTATTGCCAGGCGCTCATCGAGGCATTTACCCTCGGGGCCGCGATGTCGACCATCGCGTCCGGCGAAAGTCCGCGGCTATTCGACGATAGCCAGCGGGCGGGAACTGTCATTCCATGCCGGCCGTACCCGAACGATTCAGCTATCGGTGACTCAATCCTGCTGACGAGCGAATGTAGAGGGTCCCACCATGTCTGGCCTGCCGCCGTCGCTGTTGCTCGCTCTGCGAGGCATCGGCAAGTCGTTCCTCGGCGTGCGGGTGCTCGATGGCGTCGACCTCCAGGTCCGGCCGGGCGAGGTGCACGCGGTCGTCGGCGAGAACGGCGCCGGCAAGTCCACGCTCATGAAGGTGGTGTCCGGCGTCCACCAACCCGACGAGGGAACGGTCGAGTTCGCCGGCGCACCGCGGACGTTCCGCAGCCCGCGTGAGGCCCGACAGGCCGGTATCGGCATCGTCTACCAGGAGCTGACCCTGCTGCCCGAGCGCACCGTCGCGGAGAACGTCTGTCTGGGCCGCGAGCCCCTGCGCCGCGGACTCGTCGACCGCAGGGCGATGCTCAGCCACACCGCGGGGCTCCTCGCCTCGATCGGGGAGGGCTCGTTACCGCCCGACACGCGCGTGGGACGACTCGGCGTGGCGCAACAACAGGTGGTCGAGGTCGTCAAGGCGCTCGCCCTCGACGCCCGGCTGCTCATCATGGACGAGCCCACCGCGGCTCTCGCCGACCACGAAGCCGACCAGCTCTACGCGCTCGTACGGCGGCTGCAGGAGCACGGGATAGGCGTGCTGTACGTCTCGCACCGCCTCAAGGAGGTCTTCGACCTGTCCAGCCGGATCACCGTGCTCAAGGACGGCCGGGCGGTGGCCACCTTGGACACCGCGGACACCAGCGCCGATCAGCTGGTGCGCCACATGGTCGGCCGCGAGCTGTCGAGCTACTACCCCGGCCCGGCGAAGCCGCAGGAGTTGGGCCCGGTGCGGCTGACCGTCCAGGGCGGAGGCAACCGGAAGCTGCGCGGCATCGACCTACGGCTGCGCGCTGGCGAGGTGCTCGGCGTCGGCGGCCTGCAGGGCTCCGGCCGGTCGGCGCTGGCTCGCGCACTGTTCGGCGCCGCACCGTTCGGCACCGGCCAGGTGACCGTCGACGGAGCGCCGGTCCGGCTGCGCTCGCCCCGCGCCGCGATGCGGGCCGGTATCGCCTACGTCTCCGAGGACCGCAAGGGCGAGGGGATCGTCGCCGAGCAGTCGGTGCTCGACAACGCGCTGTTGGCCGGCCGCGCCGTCCGCCCGGGCTGGGTCGGCCGCGGTGCCCGGACCGCGCGGGTCCGGGAGCTGCTCGCGGCCGTTGAGCTCCGCGCCGCCGGGGAGGACCAGGAGATCCGTTTCCTGTCCGGGGGCAACCAGCAGAAGGTCGTACTGGCCAGGTGGCTCGCGCTCGCCCCGAGGATCCTGCTCTTCGACGAGCCGACCCGGGGCATCGACGTGGGCGCCAAGTCGGCGATCCACGATCTCGTCCGCCGACTGGCCCGCGACGGCGCCGCCGTGCTGATGGTCTCGTCCGAGCTGCCCGAGCTGCTCGGCATGAGCGACCGGATCATCGTCATGCGCGACGGCCGGATCGCCGGCGAACTATCCGCAGGAGCGACAGAGGAGAATGTCCTCGCCCTGGCGGTCGGCACCGCGCGGGAGGCGGCCGGATGAGCGGCGCGCTGTCCCTGCCGACCCGGCGGACTCCGCCCGGCGTGTTCGTCGCCCTGGTCCTCACCCTGGCGATCGGTTGGCTCGTCGTCACGGTCGATGGCGGCCGGCTGTTCAGTGTGCCGACGACGGTGAGCCTGCTGCACGTCGCCGCCGGTCTGGGCCTCGTCGCGGTCGGCCAGACGCTGGTCGTCGTCGGGGGCTCGCTGGACCTGTCCGTGGCGTACGTGGTCAGTCTGAGCACCCTCGTCGCCGCCGAGACCATGGCCGGTGACGACGGTGCGCTGCTACCGGCGATCGGCCTGACGCTCGCCGTCAGCAGCGCGATCGGCCTTGTCAACGGCCTGCTCGTCACGACAGCGCGGATCAACCCCTTCATCGCGACCGTCGGCGTCGGGCTGCTGCTGAAGGGATACCTCGACAACGGATACGACGGCCCGGCCGGCAAGACCGCACCCGCCCTGGTGCAGGGCCTGGGGTATCAGCGCATCGGCCCGGTGCCGGTGTCGTTCCTGCTGCTGCTCGCCGTCGCCGCCGCGGCCTGGTTCGTGCTGGCGCGCACCCGCTTCGGCCACCACCTGATCGCCGTGGGCGGTGACCCGGAGGTCGCCCGGCTCTCCGGTGTGCGGGGCAGCCGGGTCCTCGTCACCGCCCATGTGCTGTGCGCCCTCTGCGCCGGCCTCGCCGGGGTCTATCTCGCCAGTCGGCTCGGCGCCGGCGCACCAAGGGTGGGCACCGAGGGACTGTACGACCTGGAGTCGATCGCCGCGGTGGTGCTCGGCGGCACCGCCCTGGCCGGCGGGCGCGGCGGCGTTGTCGGCACGGTCGGCGGCGTACTGCTGCTCGCGAGCATCGACGCCATCTTCAACCAGCTCGAGGTCGACGTGTTCTTCAAGCAGGTGATCCGAGGCGTGATCATCATCGCGGCGGTCGCCGTCTACGCCCGCCGGGCGATGCGAAAGGCGTCCTAGCATGCGGATCGCGCGCCCACCGCGGCTCCTTGAGTTCCGCTCCGGCGGTCTCGCACCGATCATCGTGATCCTGGCGGTGTTGCTGATTCTGCTGACCGCCCGCCAACCGGACTTCCTCTCGCCGCCGTCGCTGATGTCCTTCCTCGGCCGCTCCGCGCCGATCGTCCTGCTCGCCGCCGGCCAGTACTTCGTGATCGTCTCCGGCGAGTTGGACCTGTCCGTCGGCTCTCTGGTCACCGCGCAGGTGGTCATCGCCGCCCGGCTGATCGACAGCGATCCGTCGGCCGGCTGGCCCGTCGTCGTGCTCCTGCTCGCGTTCGGCATCGCCGTCGGCCTCGTCAACGGCCTCGTCACCACGCGGCTGCGGGTGCCGTCGTTCATCACGACCCTCGGGATGTTCCTGATCCTCGTCGGTGCCGTGTACCTGTGGTCCAACGGTGCCCCGAAGGGCGGCCTCTCCGAGGAGTTCCGGCGGCTCGGTCGGTCGGGGTTCGAGGACGTGCCCGCGCTGGGCCGGATACCGTACGCCCTGGTCATCCTGCTGGCGGCGGCCGCTCTTGTGCTGGTGCTGACGCGTTCGGACTTCGGCCGCACCCTGGTCGCCGTCGGCGGCAACCCGCGGACCGCCGAGCTGAGCGGCGTGCGTGTGTGGCGCGCCAAGACCATGGCGTTCGTCCTCAGCGGACTCGCCGCCACACTCGCGGCGGTCCTCATCGGCGGGTACGGCGGAGTGTCGTTCCAGGCCGGTGCCGGCCTGGAGTTCGGCGCGATCACCGCGGCGGTCCTCGGCGGTGTCGCTCTGGGCGGGGGCCGCGGTTCGGTCGTCGGCGCGATGCTGGGCGCGCTGACCCTCGAGACGCTCTTCACGCTCATGAACTTCTACGGCGTCTCCGGCGCCCTCAAACCGACCGTACAGGGCGCGATCATCCTGTTCGCCGTGGCGGCGGCGTCCTTCCGTCTCCCGTCCAGATAAAGGGGATTCAGTGAGGCATTCCATGACGGTGCTGGCCGTGAGCACCTTACTGGTGCTGGCCGGCTGCGCCACCGACGAGCCCACCACCGGCGCATCGAGGTCGCCCTCCGCGGGCACCGGGTCGGGCACGGGGGAACAGTCGAAGTTCTTCGTGCAGGCCGACTACGACAAGCAGCTCGCGCTCCTGGACGCCGCGCCCACCGGGCCGGCCGACAAGCCCTGGGAACAGGCGCTCAACCCGGCGATGGTGGAGACCGCGAAGTTCACCAAGCCCGGACCGTACAAGATCTGTTTCTCCAACGCGGGGCTGAACAACCCCTGGCGCCAGGTCGGTTTCAAGACCATGCAGGCCGAGGTCGACACGCACCGCGGCCGGATCTCCGAGTTCGTCCACGTCGATGCCGAAGGCAAGGACCAGAAGCAGATCGCCGACATCAACGACCTGCTCGGCAAGGGCTGCCACGCGCTCATCGTCTCGCCGAACACCACCGCGACGCTCACCCCGGCCGTGGAGGCCGCCTGCCGGAAGGGCCTACCGGTCATCGTCTTCGACCGCGGCGTCGACACGACCTGCCCGGTGACGTTCATCAACCCGATCGGCGGCTACGGATTCGGCCACGTCGCGGCGGAGTTCGTCACCCAGAAGATGAAGCGCGGTGGCAAGGTGCTCGCGCTGCGCATCCTGCCCGGCGTCGACGTGCTGGAGACCCGTTGGTCCGCGGCGAAGGTCGCCTTCGACAAGGCGGGCGTCGACGTCGTCGGCGTCGAGTTCACCGACGGCGACCCGGCCAAGACGAAGAAGATCGTCAACGACTACATCCAGCGGTACGGCACGATCGACGGCGTCTGGATGGACGCCGGGGCGGTCGCGGGCGCGGCGGTCGAGGCGTTCGAGGACGCCGGCAAGCCCGTGCCGCCGATCAACGGCGAGGACCAGCTCGACTTCCTGAAGCTGTGGAAGGACAAGAAGCTCACGGCGATCGCCCCGACCTACCCGACCTACCAGTGGCGCACCCCGATCATCGCCGCCCTGAAGGTCCTTGACGGCGAGCAGGTGCCGAACCCGTGGAAGCTGCCTCAGCCGACCATCACCCAGGACAACCTGGACGAGTACGTCGACGCCACCATGCCGCCGCTGCACTACGCGATGTGCGGCTGCACCGACCTGCCCGGTTACCCGCGGCGCTGGAAGTAGTTCGGTGTACACCATCGGTGTCAACCCGTGGGTCTGGGCCTCGCCGGTCGACGACGAGGCCATGGCCGAGCTGGTACCGCGGATCGCGGCGTTCGGTTTCGACGCGGTCGAGCTGCCGATCGAGCAACCCGGCGACTGGGACCCGGCCCGCACCCGGGACCTGCTGGCGGCGTACGGCCTGCGCGCGGTCGGCGTCTGTGCGGTCACCTCGCCCGGACGTGACCTCGTGAACGCCCCGCCGGAGGTCGTCGCCTCCACCGTGGCGTACCTGCGGACGTGTGTGGACAGCGCGGTGGCCGTCGGCGCGCCCTGCGTCGGCGGCCCGGTCTACGCCGCGGTGGGGCGGACCTGGCGCATGTCACCGGTGGAGCGCGCGGCCTGCTACGCGGACGTCCGCCGCGCCCTGCGGCCGGTAGCCGACTACGCGGGGGAGCGGGGTGTGAGCATCGGCGTGGAGGCCCTCAACCGCTATGAGACGAGCGTCGTCAACACGGTCGAGCAGGCGGTGGAGCTGATCGACGGCCTGCCCGCGAACGTCGGTCTCATGATCGACACCTATCACATGAACATCGAGGAGGCCGACCCCTACGAGGCGCTCGGCACGGCTGGTCCGCACATCAAGCACGTCCAGGTCAGCGGCACCGACCGCGGCACCCCGGGGGCCGACCACTTCGACTGGCCACGCTTCCTCGCCCGCCTGGCCACGACGGGCTACGGCGGCGCGGTGTGCATCGAGTCGTTCACCGCGCAGAACGAGGCCATCGCTACCGCGGCCTCGATCTGGCGGCCGCTCGCCCCGTCGCAGGACACGCTCGCCCGTGACGGGCTGTCCTACCTCCGAACTGTCCTCCGCGGACTGGAAAACGCTCCCTTGACCGGGTGAAAGGGGTCGCTTTGGTTTCCGAACGACGTCGCACGTCATACGCATCGGCCCACGGGGAACCGCCCTACGGTCCGACCGGTCTGTGCACCGACCGCCGTACAACGCGCCGACAGTTCGGCGGTCGGCACCGAGCGAAGCGCAACGCCCACGCCCACGCCCGAACGTCGTGTCCCCTCCGCGAGCCCTCATCCCCGCACGCCGAGTAGCCCGGTCGCGCCGTCATCCCCTTCCGCCCGGGAACCGCCATAAGGAGAAAGCGTGTTCACCACTCTCAGTTGGATACGAAGGCGGCTTCTGGCCGGAGCCGCCACAGCCGGTTTGACCGCGACCGCCGTGATGGCGTTCCCCGCGCCCGCATCCGCGGCTCCCCTCACCGTGCACGTCTCGCCGTCCGGCACCGGCACCGACTGCTCCAGCGCGCAGCCGTGCTCACTGACAGCCGCGCAGGCGGCGGTGCGATCGCTCAACGACGCCATGTCGGACGACATCGTGGTGCAGTTGGCCGACGGCGTGTACCGGCTGGCCCAACCCTGGCGGCTGACGGCGGAGGACTCCGGTTCAGGCGGTCACACGGTCGTGTGGCGGGCCGCCCCGTCGGCGCGTCCGGTGATCACCGGTGCCCGGGCGGTCACCGACTGGTCGGTGGCCGACGCAGCCAGGAACATCTGGCGGGCCGACGTGCCCGAGGGTCTCGATGCCCGGCAGCTCCATGTCGACGGCGCCGTCGCCACCCGGGCACGCACGCAGGTGAACAGGGCCGATTTCACGGCCTCCAGCGCCGGAATGACGTTCTCGGGCGGTGCGCTGAGCTATCTGAACAACCTGGCCGACCAGAGCCGGATCGAGGTGGAGAGCGTCAACTCCTTCACCGACCGGTACTCGCCGGTGCAGAGCATCAGTGCGAACTTCATCACGATGCAGCAGCCGGCATGGAACAACAACAACTTCGGCTACGACACCCTCATGCGGCCACACCGGGCCGGTCCGTTCTACCTGTCCAACGCGTACGAGTTCTTGGACTCGCCCGGCGAGTGGTACCTCAACCCCACGGCCGGAGCCTTGTACTACATCCCCCTGGCCGGGCAGAACATGAGCACCGTCAGCGTGGAACTGCCGACGCTGCAGTCGCTGGTGAACGTCGGGGGCACGTACGGCGAGCCGGCGCACCACGTCACGTTCAGCGGGATCACCTTCACCGGTACGAGCTGGCTGGGCCCCAGCAGCAACCAGGGTTACGCAGACCAGCAGACCGGCGCGTACATCGCCGGCAACTGGAGCTGGCCGAGCTTCGACTCCTGCCACAACGGCTGCACGCAGTTCGAGGCCGCCCGGCCGCACTGGCGGCAGATGCCGGCCGCCGTGCAGATCTCCGCCGCCAACACCATCACCTTCAGCGACTCCAAGTTCGTCAACCTGGGCCAGACGGCCATCGGTATCGGCAACGACGCCAACGCCCACGCCAGCGGCGTCGGCCTGGGCGCCGGCAACATCACGGTGACCCGGTCGGAGATCGCCCGGAGCTCAGCCGGTGGCATCCTCGTGGGAGGCGTGCGTGCCGACGCCCACCACCCCAGCGACCAGCGCATGGTCAACAGGGACATCACGATCAGCAACAACCGCATCCACGACCTCGGGACGGACCACCGGGGCATCGTCTCTGTCCTGACCACGTACGTCACCAACAGCACCGTCGCCCAGAACGAGGTCTACAACATGCCGTACTCCGGCATGTCGATCGGGTACGGCTGGGGCGCCAACGACGCGGGCGGCAGCAACCACTACGCCAACCGCGGCCTGTACAACTACCAGCCGCGCTACACGACGCCGACCACCGCGTCCAACAACCGGCTCGTCGGCAACTACATCCACGATGTCATGCAGCAGATGAACGACGGTGGCTGCATCTACACGCTCGGATGGAACCCGAGCGCGACGATCAGCCGGAACCACTGCCTGCGGACCAACGGATACTTCGGGCTGTACTTCGACGAGGGCTCGAAGTACTACACGGCCACCAACAACGTCTTCGCCAACACCGGTACGTGGGCGACGGCCAACTACTGGGGTGGCGAGAACATGGGGAACTGGACCGTCACCAACAACTGGTCGACCAACGGCAGCACGAACGTGACCGACGGGGACCGCGGCAACGTGGTCTCCGGCAATGTCACGGTCACGAATGGCAACTGGCCTTCCGGTGCCCAGGACGTGATGGCGTCCGCCGGACCGCAGGACACCACCCCACCGCCGACAACGGCTCAGCAGATCGTGGGCGCGCAGTCGGGCCGCTGCCTGACCGTCCCCGGCTCCAGCACCACCAACGGCACCCAGACCCAACTCTGGGACTGCACCGGCGCGGCCGGCCAGACCTGGACCTACACCGCCGGCAAACAACTGACCGTCTCCGGCAACAAGTGCCTCGACGCCAGCGGACGCGGCACCACCAACGGCACCCCGGTCGTCATCTGGGACTGCAACGGCCAGAACAACCAACAGTGGAACGTCAACCCCAACGGCACCATCACCGGCGTCCAGTCCGGACTCTGCCTCGACGCCAACGCCGGCGGCACCGCCAACGGCACCAGGATCACCCTCTGGTCCTGCCACGGCGGCACCAACCAGCAGTGGGCACGGCGATAGCGGAATCAACGCCTGTCCGCTCCTTCGGGACAGGAGCGGATGTCGGCGGTGGGGCCCGAGTGGGTGCGGGCCCCACCGCGCCTCGGTGGATCTGTGGGCACGTGCTGAATGCGGCACGCCGCCGCCGGCCTCTGCCGGCCCCTCGCCCTCGTCGCGCGAGTCCCTGGACGCAATGCCGGTGGCTATGGCTCATTCCGGTCGTTCAGAGGGGTGTGCCAAGGCCCGGACAGCCCAAGTCGCAGACAGCACCAGCAGCGTCGTCGTCAACAACGCGATCGTGCTCGCGACGGCGTTCGGCCTGACCGGGGACGTCCGCTACCGCGACAGTGCCGTCCAGGCGACGGACTACCTCTTCGGCCAACGCCCTCAGCCACTCCTACGTGGCCGGTTGGGGCCAGAGAGCGGCCGGAACAGCACAGCGAATCTTCGCCAACCAGCTTGCTCCTGCCCTGCCGAACCCGCCGACGGGCTCGCTGGCCGGCGTCCCGAACGTCGAGCTGCAGGATCCGTCCCCCGGCGGGCTGCCGGCCGACTGCAAGCCGATGTTCTGCTGTGTCACTCGACCACATCGACTCGTGGTCGACGAACGAGGTGGCCCTCAACTGCCACCAGGAGATGACCACCTGCGCTGCGATGGCATCGGCCTCGCCCGCGGCAGGACCGTCAGTCGCCTCTAACGCCGCAGCCGGGTCGGCCCGCCCGGCCCGCTGCGGCGCACCACCCACGCCTCGGTGATGTGGGTGAACATCGCCTCGGCCGCGCCCTCGGGGTCGTGCGCTGCGATCCGCTCGTAGATGCGCCGATGGCCGTGGTTGGACGCGACGCAGAAGGCGCGGCCGGTTCGGCCCATGTAACGGGCGGAGTTGATGACCTGGCGCTCCAGCGAACGGACCACGGCACGCCCGATGCGGTTCCCCGACGCCTGCATGACGGTGTCGTGGAACGCCCGGTCCTCTTCCTGGTACGCAGCGGGGTCGTCGACGAGCTCATCCATCCGCTCCACCAGACCGCGTAGCCGGTCGATCACCTCGGTGTTCGCCAGGCGGGCGGCGACGTTGGCCATATCGGACTCCAGCGCGCGGCGGGTCGCGACGAGGTGATCGAGGATGGCCAGGCTCTCGTCCTCGGCGATGGTCGCGCCGAGGACCAGCTCGTCAAGCATGTTCCACATCGCCGACGGGGTGACCGTCGTGCCGGCGCCCTGGCGGACCTGCACCAGCCCCTTCTCCTGAAGCATCTTCACCGCCTCGCGGACCACGGTGCGGCTGACCGAGAAGGTCTCGCAGAGCACGGGCTCGGGGGGCAGCGGAGAACCGGACGGATGGACTCCACGGACGATCCGCTCCACCAGCTCAGCCGTGACCGCGGCGGCAAGATTCGCCGGGCGCCGACTCCAAGCGGGGGCCTCGGAGGCCTTTGCGGATGACTGCGGTACTGCCGTCATGACACCCCCCCGGGACCCGTGCCGTACCAAGGATGTTGGCCTACTGTACGGCATCCCTGTTGACGTCATACGTCATACGGGTTACATACGTCATACGAGTTGCGTTCCTCCTCAGCCTCAACTGCCGGACAGCCGGCCACCATCAGGAGAGTGGGGCAGCAATGAAGCAGCGAACACTGTGGTCGGCGACCCTGGTTGCCGGGCTCGTTGTCTTAGCCGGCTGCGGAAGCGCATCCGACCCGGATTCGGCGTCCGGTGGTGCGAAAGGCAAGCTCGTCGTCTGGGACTGGAAGTCCGGCGACGCCACAGCGTCCTCATACGTCAAGAAGGCCAAGGCCGACTTCGCCCAGCGGCATCCCGGCGTGACGGTCGAGTTCGTCGCGCAGCCGTTCGAGCAGTACTACACCCTGCTCGGGGCCGCCATCCAAGCCGGCAAGGGGCCGGACGTCATGCTCTTCAACGGCGGCGGGCAGATCCGTGACCGCGCGGACTCCCTTCTGCCGTTGGACGAGTACGTCCGTGATGACAGGAAACGGCTGGCCGGGTGGGAGGCCTTCAGCAAGGACAGCAAGACCTACGCCGCTCCGGTGACCTTGCAAGGTCACCCGATCTACTACAACAAGTCGCTCTACCGGAAGGCAGGGCTGGACCCGGAGCAGCCGGCCACTAGCTGGGACGAGTTCGTCGCCAACTGCCGGACCATCACCAAGGCGACCGGTGCCAGGTGCTTCGCGCAGGGCAACAAGGAAGGCATCGGTATCCAGTTCTTCCTGTCCGGGCTCGGCTCGGGCGTCCTGTCGCCCACGGAGTACGACGACTGGATCGCCGGCAAACGAGACTGGTCTTCGCCGGCGGTCAAGCGGGTCTTCTCGCTCTGGAAAGAGGCCAATGACAAAGGCCTGAACAACGACGGGGCGAACTCGACGGCGATGTTCAACGACGCGTTCGCGGTGTTCCAGTCCAACAAGGCCGCCCACGTCATCGGGTTGATGTCGGACATCGGGCACTGGAAGGACTTCGCCGAATTCCTCGACGCCGGCAATGTCGGCGTCATGAAGCCGCCGGTCGTCACGGCCGGCGCCACGCCGAGCCTTCCCTACGACGGCGGCATCGGCTACGGCGTCGCGAAGTGGACCAAGGACCCCAAGGTCGCCGCCGACCTGGTGCGCTCCCTGACCTCGACCGACGCACTGAAGTCGTTCTACGCCGACGCGGGCGCCATCGCGGCCGACCGCACCGTGGACGTCTCGAGCGGTGGACCGGCCGTCGCCACCATCGTGTCCGAGATCGACCGTGGCAAGCCCGCCCTGCACGTGGCCCTGTCGTCCAGGACTGTGGACCTGATGGGGCGGCTGTCTCAGCAACTGCTGAGCGGATCGGTCACGGTCGACGCGGCGGTCAAGCAGCTGGCGGCGTCCGACCAAGCGGGCTGAGGCCATGTCATCCGATGGTTCGTCGGTCCGCGCTGCTCAAGCAGGCCCGACCGACGGGGCGCGAGCAGGCGAGGCGGTAGGTGGCCGCGGCCCCGCGTCGAAATCTCCGCGAGTCCGCAGCGGCCGACGCGCCGAACGCCTCGCCCCCTACGTCCTGGTCGCTCCCGCTGTCCTGATCATCGTGGTGCTCCGGCTCTGGCCACTGGGACTGGGTGTCAACTTCTCCTTCACCGGTGACGGCGAAAGCAACGGTGCCACGGTGGGGCTCGACAACTACGCGGAGCTCATCGACGACCCGCTGTTCCGCACCGCGCTGCGCAACGTCGGACTGCTGGTGCTGCTGTTGCCGGTCGCGGTCGCGATCCCGGGACTGCTCGCTACCTTCATCTACCTGCGGGTGCCAGGACACCCGTTCTTCCGGAGCGTCTACTTCTTCCCGGCTGTGCTCTCACCGGTGATCGTCGGCGCGATCTTCAACCTGCTACTGGCCTTCGACGGTCCGCTGAACGACGTGCTCCGCGGCTCAGGGGTCGGCCCGGTCGACTGGCTCGGCGATCCCGACGTAGCCATGTTCGCCGTTGTCGGCGTGCACATCTGGGCGACGTCAGGAATGGCGCTGGTGGTGTTCCTGGCCGGGTTCGCGACCCTGGACTCCGCACTTCTGGACGCCGCCCGGGTCGACGGCGCCTCGCTCGCGCGGATGATCTGGCACGTCATCATCCCGGGTCTGTCCCGCACCATCCAGTTCGTCGTCGTCACCACGATGATCGGGATGCTGACCTCGATGTTCGGGCTGCTCTACGTCATGACCAGTGGTGGCCCGGAAGGGTCGACCTACCTGCCGGAGTACTACATCTGGGTCCAGCAGGGGCAGATGAGCCGCCCGGCGCTCGCGTCGGCCGCGTCCACAGTCCTCCTCCTCATCATGCTGGTCGTGGGCCTGCTGCAGGTCGGCCTGCTGCGCCGGGCGGGGAGGGAGGACTGATGTCTCGCCTGGGGCCGAGCAGGTGGCTGGTCGCCGTGCCGATGGTGCTCCTCGCCCTGGCGACGATCTACCCGCTGCTGTTCACCGCCAACGTCGCGATGAAGACCCGCCGGGAGTACATCCTCGACCGGTTCTCCCTGGCAAGCACTCTCCAGTGGGACAACCTCGGCACCGCGTGGAACAGCGTCGGCATGGGGCGGTACTTCCTCAACTCCGTGATCGTGGTGGCCTGCGCCGTGGCGCTGCTCCTGCTCATCGGGTCCATGGCCGGGTTCGCGCTGGCCCAGGTGCGGTTCCGTGGCTCGTCCACGCTGGCTCTGGTCTGCCTCGCGGCACTGTTCATCCCGTTCCAGGTGATCATGGTGCCGCTGGCAAGGATCATGGCCGACGGCGGTCTCATCGACACCTATCCGGGGCTGATCCTCGCCTACGTCGCGCAGTTCCTGCCGTTCACCGTCTTCCTGATGACGAGCTACTACCGGGCGGTGCCCACCGAGCTCGTCGACGCCGCACGGATCGACGGAAACACCCTGTACGGCGTCTACCGGCGAATCATGCTGCCGATGGGTGCTCCGGCACTGCTGTCGGTGGGCATCCTCGACGCGCTGTTCTGCTGGAACGACGTGCTCATCTCGCTGCTGATGATGCCGTCGGCCGACCATCGCACCCTGATGGTGGGCATCACCTCACTGCGCGGCCAGTACTCCGCCGACATCCCCACCTTCGCAGCCGGTGTCCTGATCGCCGGGCTACCCGTGTTGGTGACCTACCTGTTCCTGCAGCGCCAGATCGCCGACGGCGTGACGGCCGGCGCGACGAAGGGCTGACGCATGCGCATCACCGGGTACAGAACCCTGACGACGGCACAGCAATGGGGTCGACCTGTCGGTGACGCAAACGGCGTCCACGACGACGGCGTCGTGCCCGTGCCGGTCGTCATCGTCGAGACCGATGAGGGGATCACCGGAGTCGGCCTGGGACCGCACGTGGAAGCCGAGGTGATTTTCGCCGCCATCGACGGCCAGGACCCGCGCGCGGTGACCGCCCTCTACGACCGCATGCTGCGGCACACCTTCAAAGCCGGGCATGCCGGCGTGGTGTTCGGCACGATCGGTGCGTTCGACACGGCGTTGTGGGACATCAAGGCACAGGCCGTGGGTGAGCCGCTGTGGCGGTTGCTCGGCGGCAACGACCGCATGGTCCACGCCTACGCCTCCGGCCTGGACATCGGCCTCACCGACGACGAGCTCGTCGCCACCTACCAGGTCTATGCCGAACGCGGGCTGAGGGCGGCGAAGCTCAAGGGCGGCCTGGACATCGAGCGTGACCGGCACCGGCTGTTGCTCGTACGCGAGGTATTGGCCGAGGCCGCGCACGGGACCCGGCCAGGGCTCATGCTGGATGCGAACGAGTCCTGGAGCCGCAAGCAGGCGGTACGCCACGTCGGCGAATTGGAACGCACACTCGACCTGACCTGGATCGAGGAGCCGGTCCGGCGCTGGGACGCCGACGGCCTGGCCGCTGTCAGCCGTGGCGTACGGACGGCGGTCGCCAGTGGGGAGAACCTCACCGGCCTCGAGCAGTTCCGCCCGCTGATCGCGGCGGGAGGCGTCGACATCGTCCAGACGGCCGCGGTCTGGGGAGTCACCCACTTCCTGCGTGTCGCCGCGCTGGCGCACGCCTACGACCTGCCGGTCAGCCCGATCGGCAACACGCCTGTCGCGCTGCTGCACGCCGCGACGTCGGTGCCCAACCACCTCGTCAGCGAACTGCAGGGCCTGCAGCCGCCGATCGGCGTCGCGATGGACCTGCACGTCGAGGACGGTGCCTTTGTGCTCGGCGACACGCCGGGCCTGGGCATCCGGATCGACGAAACGGTGATGACCGCGGCCGCCCGTCAGCGAACGGCACACGCACCCGACGGACCGCACATACGGCCGGAGCAGGCCGGGCTGCGGCTGCTCGCGGTCACCCCTGAACCGTGCAGATCCACCGCGGAAGAGACGTTAGACACCATGGGGATGGAGGATCGATGAAAGCGGTTGTCCACCGCGGGGCCCGGACCCTCGAGATCGAGAGCCGGGTCACCGAGGCGCCGGCCCTGGCGAAGGAGTGGGGCGGGCGCGGCGTCAACGTCATCGCACCGGGCTGCATCGCCACCGACAACACCGAGGCGTTACGCGCGGACCCCCAGCACAACCAGGCGATCCTTGGCCGGATCCCGGCCGGTCGCTGGAGAGGCGCCGACGATCTCGCCGGGGCCACGGTGTTCCTCGCCTCCTCGGCGTCGGACCATGTCAACGGCATCGTTCTTCCCGTTGACGGCGGATGGCTGGGACGATGATGGGCTGCCATGCATTGCCAGCCGGCCGCGCCCGAGTCGATCGTGCGTGCGAACCCGAGGGTGGCGACGTGCGCGGCACCTGGGGCGGCCTTGCCCGAGTCAATGTGTACGGGCTCGTGATGCGAGCCGGCCGATCCGACGAGACGAGCCTGGTCGTCGCCGCACAGGCCGGCGATCCAAGAGCCCTCGACGACCTGGCCGCGACGTACCTGCCACTGGTATACGCGATCGTGCGCAGGGCACTGGGTGAGCTTGCGGACGTCGACGACGTGGTGCAGGAGACGATGCTGCGGGCACTTCCTGAGCTGCGCACGTTGCGCGCCCCGGAGTGCTTCCGGCCCTGGCTGGCCACGATCGCGACACGACAGATCAGCACCCATCTGCACCGGCGGCAGGCGGATGCCGAACGGACGGCCCCCCTCGACGAGATGACCGACTCGCCGGACGCCGACGCCGAGAACCTGGCCCTGATCCACGTCGAGCTGTCCGGTCATCGCCGAAAGACCGTACGCGCCAGTCGATGGCTCGACCCGGACGCCCGGGCGCTGCTGTCGTTGTGGTGGCTGGAGACCGCGGGCCGGCTGGCGAGGGCGGAGCTCGCGGCGGCGCTGGGAACGAGCGTGGCTCACGCGGGTGTGCGCGTCCAGCGGATGCGCAACCAGCTGGAGCTGAGCCGGTCACTCGTCGCCGCGCTGGAGGCCAGCCCCCGGTGCCCACAGCTGACCGCCGCGCTGGGAGGCTGGGACGGCGTACCGAGCACGCTGTGGCGTAAGCGCATCACCCGGCACACCCGATCCTGTGCGGACTGCGGCCGGGCCGCCGGCGAACTGGTACCCCTTGAGCGGCTGATCGTCGCCTTGGCGCTGCTCCCCGTCCCGCCGGCGCGGTCGGCCGCGGTGCTCGACAGACCTGCGCTCGCCGGGGCGACCGAGAACGCCGTCGTGATGGGAGCCGAGTCGGCCGAGATCGGCTCGGGGCCGGTTGCCGGCGTCAAGGCTGGGCTACTCGACCAACTCGCCTGAGGGCCGCTCGAGTCGACACCCAAGTCTTCGCGTTCGGTGACGGCGCCGTGCTTTTCGGCACTACGTCGACTGCGACTGTCCAAGCCGGCCGCTGATAACGAAAACTTCCGCGAATTACACGCGCACGTCACTCCAATTCGCCGCCTGAAAAGGTTATGAGGGGTGGCCGTCAATAGTCCCGCTTCTCCGGTTGGTTGCACCACGGCTCTGGCTCATATATATCGACCGTTCCCTCTTGAATGGACCGTGGCAATCTGACAATCTTCTAGTCGTCGACGCGTCACCGTTCCCCATTCATGACCTGTGAAAGCGGAATCCACAAGCGATCTACGGATTGCCGGCGCCAACACAGTGAGGTGGCCCCGACTTCGAAAGGTGCCGGTGATGAACGAATTCGTGTACTCGGCTGATCCGCCGCGGCGGCCCCGGGCCCGACCCATCCTGCTCCCTGGAGAAGGGCCGCTACTTTGGCGCCGCGGTCGGCCGGAACGGACAAGTTCTCCTCCAACACCTCCATGTCGGTTCTCAACCGCGAGTTCAACAGCGTCGTCGCCGAGAACGAGAGGTCGCCGCCGATACCGGTCGTTCACCTCGGGCAGCCTCAGCGGTTCGTGGACGCCACACCTGGCGACGGAGCCGAGCCCGTGCGCCCGCTCCGACAACGTGACGTTCTCGGGCCCGGCGTGGACCCGGGACTTCAGCCACGGGGAGCTGATCCGGGCCGGTGACGACCAGACCGTGCCGTTGAACCCGTGCCAGTCGCAGTTCCTGTACCAGGGCATGCACCCCAACGCCGGCGGCGACCGCATCTCCCTGCCGTGGCGGATGGGGCTACTCACCCAGACCAACTCCACCTGCTGACCCGGAGATCCGGGCGAAGCCGGGGAGCGAGGCTTTCCAGGCGCCACGGCAGCGGCATGACGCTGACATGCTCGCCGCGCGGAGCGATCTGGGAGGGGGCCGGCGCGGAGTGGGCAAGCTCCGCGCCGGCTCGGCCGGCTGCCGGCAGGCGGCCGACGTCAACAGATCGCGCACAGTGCAGACGTGACCACACCGCCAACCGGGAAGGCACGACCATGCCCCACACCCGTCGCCGGCGCTACCTCGCCCGGGCGCTCGCCTGCATCCTGACCGCTCTCAGCGCGCTCGCGGTCGTCGAGCACCAGAGCGCCTCGCCGGCCGCCGCCGACACCGCCCAGTTCCGCGGCGTCAACTGGGCCCGGCTCGGTGACAACTTCCACGGTGGACCGCTGGTCCTGCACGGGTTGAGCGGCTCCGACAGCTACCAGACGGTCGTGGCGAAAGCCACCGCCATCTACACCGGCTTCGAGAACAACCTCGGCGCCAACACCGTTCGGCTCCCCATCAACACCTACACAGTCGGGACGAGCTGGTGGAGCGCGTACACGGGCGCGATAGACGCAGCCACCGCGAAGGGATTCAAGGTCGTCCTCTCCTACTGGGAGGACGGAGTGGCCGCCCGCGGCGGTCGCATCGTCGACCCGAGCGCCTTCGACACCATGTGGAACACCGTGCTTGCCCGGTACGGCACCAACAGCCTCGTCCACTTCGAGCCGATGAACGAACCGGGAGGGCACAGCGCCGGCGAGTGGGCGAACGTGGTGAGCAACTGGATCAGCAGCCACCCGTCGATTCCGCGGAACCGCATCTTCGTCAGCGGCGCCGGCCTGAACACCGACATCAGATCCATGTGCGCCGACCGCCGCCTTGACGGGACGTTCCTGTCGCTGCACCACTACACGTTCTTCAGCGGTGCGAAGACCTACGACCAGTGGGTGGCGTACCTGCGGAACGCGATCGGCTCCTGCGCCGACCGCACTGTCGTCGACGAGTTCGGCGCGCCGATGGATACCGGGCTCAACTACCACGACGCCGGGAGCACCGACAACTTCGTGCGCTACTTCCGGGCCACCACCACGGTGCTTCGGGAACTGCGGATCGGCTCCATCTACTGGCCCGGGCTGGGCGGGAAGATACGCGCCGGTCAGGCCGACGACTGGTATGCCATGCAGAAACTGCACGGCACCGGTACCAACCTCACGCTCAGCACGCCCAGCGCCAGCGGCCGCGAGCGCCTCAGGCACGGCTGGGGCCTGGACGGCGACGTCCCGGCCCCGACCAGCCTGCTGCGCAACGTCAGCACCGGACGCTGTCTGGACATCCCCGGCGGGACCACGGCGAACATCCAGGTCCAGGTGGACACCTGCGCCAACTCGGTTGGCCGGCAGTGGACCTTGACGGTCGGCGGACAGATCACCGCACTTGGAGGCCAGAAGTGCCTGGATGTGTACAACAGCGGGACGACGAACGGCACCGTGGTCGGCACGTGGGCGTGTACCGGCGGCGACAACCAGCGTTGGACGGTGGGCGCTGACGGCACCATCCGCAGCGTTCGCTCCGGCCTCTGCCTCGACGTGAACACCGCCACCTTCAAGGCGCAGCTGTGGACGTGCTGGGGCGGCGACAACCAGAGGTGGCAGATCCAGAACACTGACGCGCGACGCGACGCCCGACTCGGCGGACACGGTGGACGGTGACCGCCAGGCGCGGCCGAACCGATGGCAACAACGACGCCACGGCAATGGTCTGCCGGCAGGTCAAGGGTCGTTCTGTTCTACGAGGCGACGAGGTTCACCACCGGGCGCAAGAACGCGGTCCGCGTGGATCAAGAAGGCGGAGGCACTGGCCGACTCCGGCGTGATCCCCGCCCGGCCGGTGGTCGCCGTCTCCGGCGACCTGGCTGAGGTCGAACGCTGGATCCGCCCGGTTCCGGTCGCGGCCCACCGACCGACGTGGCAGCCGCGCTCGCCGACGACCTTGTCCAGTTCCGCGACCAGCATCGTCTCGACCGGACGGTGGTGATCAACGGCGCGTCGACCGAGCCGTGCGCCACCGGCCACCCGGCGCATGCCGGTCTCGCGGCGCTGGAGGCTGCCCACGCCGCGCCGGCCACGGTGCTGCCGACCCGTTCGACCTACGCCTACGCCGCGTTCCGGGCCGGCTGGCCCTACACCGACTTCACCCCGTCCACCGGCGCGCCCGGCTCCCGGGCGCCGCGTCCGCGCCCTGCCCCAGTCAGTGAAGGGAGAACGACATGTCCAAGGTGACACGCAGACGGTTTCTCGCCGCCGGGGCGGCGGCTGGAGCAGGGATCGTCCCGGGTGGGTGGACGGCCATGGCCAGGGACGGCTCGGCCGCGCCGCCGGAGGTTCTGGCAGCCAACGACCTCGCCCTGTGGTACGACAAGCCGGCCGGCGCGGACTGGCTGCGGGCACTGCCGATCGGCAACGGACGCCTCGGCGCGATGGTGTTCGGCAACGTCGACACCGAACGGCTGCAGCTCAACGAGGACACCGTCTGGGCCGGCGGTCCGTACGACTCCGCCAACACCCGCGGCGCGGCCAACATCGCGGAGATCCGGCGGCGGGTCCTTGCGGATCAGTGGGGGCCGGCGCAGGACCTGATCAGTCAGACGATGCTGGGCAGCCCGGCCGGACAGCTGGCCTACCAGCCGGTCGGAAACCTTCTGCTCTCCTTCGGCAGCGCTACCGGTGCGTCGCAGTACAACCGGACGCTCGACCTCACGACCGCCACGGCCCTCACGACCTACGTGCTGAACGGCGTGCGGTACCAGCGTGAGGTGTTCGCCAGCGCACCTGACCGGGTGATCGTGGTCCGGCTGACTGCCGACCGGGCCAACTCCATCGCCTTCAACGCCACATTCGACAGTCCACAACGGACCACGGTGTCCAGCCCGGACGGGGCCACGATCGCCCTCGACGGCATCTCCGCCGCCATGGAGGGAATCGCCGGGCGGGTCAGGTTCCTCGCCCTGGCCAGCGCCGCCGTGACGGGCGGCACGGTCAGCAGCTCGGGTGGCACGCTGCGGGTCTCCGGCGCCACCAGCGTGACGGTGCTGGTGTCGATCGGCTCCAGCTACGTCAACTTCCGGAACGTCGAGGGCGACTACCAGGGGATCGCGCGGAGCCGCCTCAACGCTGCCCGCGACGTCGCCATCGGCGAACTACGCAGCCGGCATCTCGCCGACTACCAGGCGCTGTTCAACCGGGTGTCGGTCGATCTGGGACGTACGACGGCGGCCGACCAGCCGACCGACGTACGGATCGCACAGCACGCGCAAGTGAACGACCCACAGTTTTCCGCCCTGTTGTTCCAGTTCGGCCGATATCTGCTCATCTCGTCCTCGCGGCCGGGCACCCAGCCGGCGAACCTGCAGGGCATCTGGAACGACCAGATGGCTCCGTCCTGGGACTCGAAGTTCACCATCAACGCCAACCTGCCGATGAACTACTGGCCCGCCGACACGACGAACCTGTCCGAATGCTTCCTCCCGGTCTTCGACATGATCAACGACCTGACCGTGACCGGCGCCAGGGTGGCCCAGGCGCAGTACGGCGCCGGCGGCTGGGTGACGCACCACAACACCGACGCGTGGCGGGGCGCCTCGGTCGTCGACGGAGCGCAGTGGGGGATGTGGCAGACCGGTGGCGCATGGCTGGCCACCTTGATCTGGGACCACTACCTGTTCACCGGTGACATCGACTTCCTCCGCTCGAACTATCCGGCCCTCAAGGGCGCCGCCCAGTTCTTCCTCGACACCCTGGTCGCCCACCCGACGCTCGGATACCTGGTCACCAACCCGTCGAACTCTCCGGAGCTCACTCACCATGCGAACGCCACCGTCTGCGCGGGGCCCACCATGGACAACCAGATCCTGCGCGACCTTTTCAACAGCGTCGCCCGCGCCGGCGAAATCCTCGGCGTGGACGCCACCTTCCGCGCTCAGGCAGTGGCGGCCCGGGACCGGCTGGCGCCGATGCGGGTCGGCTCCAGGGGCAATGTCCAGGAGTGGCTGGCCGACTGGGTGGAGACCGAGCGCACTCACCGGCACGTCTCCCACCTGTACGGTCTGCATCCGAGCAACCAGATCACCAAGCGCGGGACACCCCAGTTGTACGAGGCCGCGCGGCGGACACTGGAGCTGCGCGGTGACGACGGGACGGGATGGTCGCTCGCGTGGAAGATCAACTTCTGGGCACGGATGGAGGACGGCGTCCGGGCCCACAAGCTGATCCGGGACCTGGTGCGGACGGACCGGCTCGCGCCCAACATGTTCGACCTGCACCCACCCTTCCAGATCGACGGCAACTTCGGCGCCACCTCGGGCATCGCGGAGATGTTGTTGCAGAGCCACAACGGCGAACTGCACGTGCTGCCGGCGCTGCCGGCCGCCTGGCCCACCGGGCGCGTGAGCGGACTGCGCGGCCGCGGCGGATACACCGTCGGCGCCGAGTGGAGCAGCGGCCGGATCGAGTTCGTCGTCGCACCCGACCGAACCGGTGCCGTCCGGGTGCGCAGTCGGATCTTCACCGGCGACTTCACGCTGCGGGACGATTCGAGCGGCGAGCCGGTCCAGCCGAAGCGGCTCGAGGCCGATCTCATCGAGTTCGCCGGCCAGGCCGGCAACACCTACCGCGCGTCCGCACTCAGGTCGGGGCCGGTGGAGACCGGCGTGGCCTATCGGCTGGTGGCCCGGCACAGCGGCAAGGCTGCCGACATCGACGGTGCGTCCACGGCCGCCGGTGCGCGGCTGATCCAGTGGCAGATCACCGCCGGTCTCAACCAGCACTTCGAGTTCCTGCCCTCCGACGGCGGGCACTACAAGATCCGGGTGGGGCACAGCGGTCTGGTCCTGCACGTCGCCAGCAGCAGCAGCGGCGCCGACATCACCCAGCAGCCGGATACCAACGCCCATGGCCAGCAGTGGCGAACGGTCGACCACGGCGGTGGCGTGATCAGTCTGGTCAACCGGCAGAGCGGCCTCGCCCTGGACGTGTGGGAGGCCTCCACCGCCGACGGAGCCCGCATCTCCCAGTGGGCAGCCACCGGTAGCACCAACCAGCGATTCCAACTCCACCGCGTCTAGGGCCCAGACCCCAGGGTCCTAGACGGGCCCTGGCCCCGGGGCCAACCGCGGCCCGACCAACCAGGGAGAGCCATGTCACCGAGCACCGAGGGAGCCGCATGATGTCGATCCACAGATTGTTTTCCTGGCGAGCCGTGGTAGCGGTACTGCTCGCTCTCGTCATGGCCGGCGTGGCAGAAGTCAGCGCTGCGGCCGGCACGTCGCCCACCGCCGGGGCCACACTCGCGGGGACCGCCGGATGCGGACGTACCCCCACACTGACGAACGGTACGCACACGATTCAAAGCGGCGGTAAGAATCGCTCCTTCATCCTGAGCATCCCCGAAAACTACGACAACACCCGTCAACACCGATTGGTCTTCGGATTCCACTGGTTGGGTGGCACCGCCGGGCAAGTCGCCGGCGGCGGAAGCGATGGCGACGTCTACGCCCACTACGGACTCCGGCGACTGGCGAACAACAGTGCGATCTTCGTTGCTCCGCAGGGCATCAACAACGGCTGGGGCAACTCCGGCGGCGAGGACGTGACCTTCGTCGACGACATGATCAGGCGTATCGACAACGACCTCTGTGTCGACACCACGCAGCGCTTCGCCCTCGGGTTCAGCTACGGCGGAGCCATGAGCTACGCACTCGCATGTGCCAGGCCGAACGTTTTCCGTGCGGTCGCCGCGATAGCCGCGCCCGGGGGGATCAGCGGGTGCAGCGGGGGCACCCAGCCCTTCGCGTACATGGGAATCCACGGCATCAATGACAACATCGGCGCCGGGCGCGGGTTGCGGGACAGGTTCGTCAGGAACAACGGCTGTACTGCCCAGAACCCGCCGGAGCCCGCGCCGGGCAGCCGCACCCACATCACCACCGCCTACTCGGGCTGCCGAGAGGGGTATCCGGTCGTCTGGGCCGCGTTCGACGGGGGGCACCAGCAAGGCCCCGTGGACGGGTGCGCCGGCTGTGAGAGCGGCGCCAGGAGCTGGGTCAAGGGAGAGATCTGGAGCTTCTTCACGGGTGCTGACCCGACCCCGAACCCGACCACATTCCGGCTGCGGAGCCGGTCCGCCGACCGATGCCTGGACGTCAGCAGCGCCGACTCGTCCAACGGCGCCCCGACGATCATCTGGGACTGCCACACCGGCACCAACCAGCAGTTCACCCTGACCGGACAGACCCTGCGGGTGATGGGGCGATGCCTGGACGTGCCGAGCAACGCCGCCTCCGGCGCCCGAGCACGGATCTGGGACTGCACCGGCGGCGCGAACCAGCAATGGAATGTGAACACCGACGGAACCGTCAGCAACGTCCAGACCGGACTCTGCCTGGACGTCAACGGCGGCAGCACCGCCAACGGTGCTGCGGTGATCGTGTGGAGCTGCCACACCGGCGTCAACCAACGCTGGGCCCGAGCGTGAGCACAGGTGTGAAGGCGGCCGCAGTAGTCGCGGCCGCCTTCCTCTCCAGTCGGTCCAGCCTTTCGGAAGTCCGTCTCGGCATGACCGCACCCTGGGCCCAGCGGGTTCGTCGGCCTTTGGAGGCCCCACAGGAGTACGTGATGGATCTGCCCATGAACCGCAGGCGCGTCGTCGCTGCCGGAATACGAGACATCCGCGCCTTCGGATGAACGGTTGATGGCCGAGAGGGACTGTAAGACGTTCGGCGTAACTCCCGATAACGCGGAGTCTGGAGGGCGAGGCGGGGTTTGGTCCGTGACTGGTCCGGAAGTACTGGTCAGGAGCGGGAGAGCAGTGGGAAGAACTGGGAGTTACGGCGTAAGTCGGTCTTGGCTCTGGGCCAGCCAAGAGGAAGGCCCCTGGAGGGCAAAAGCCCCGGTCAGGCGCCTTCGTTTGTGCGTCTGGAAGAAGCCCAGTTTCTCGGTGAGCACGACACCAGGAGGTTCTTCCTCTGCGGTGGTACACGCCTGACCTCGCTTCTGACCTGCGACAAAAGGCCGGACTCGTCTACTGCGAAGCCGAGTTGGTCCGCTCCTGGTCCGGATCTTGGTGAGTGGTCCGTCGTGCTGTGCGGCTGACCCATCTGGCCACTCGGACACCACCGGCTGTACTCGGCCGTCTTGACGAGTCGGTCGCCGGAGCCCTCGCGGTGACCGTGCTCACGGCCTCCTATCAGGTGACCACGCCGGCGTTCACCAACACGCCGGTAGCTGGTTGGACCCTGGCGATCGACGCCACCCTCGCCGATCTGCTGTTGGCGGTGGCGTGCGGTCCGGCATGGTGGCACCAGCCGCCCCCGGACTCGCGGGCACCCTGGTGGCACCGCGCGGGCGCATACCTGACAGTCCCGTTGGCTGTGCCGATCGGGCTGTACATCGGAGTCAATCGCACCGGCGCCACGTCCGGCGGCCCGTACGGCACCTGGTGGGTGCTGGTCACTCTTCGCCTGGCGACCGCCGGGGCGACTGCGATCTGTGTGTCGTTGTCCCGGCCGTGGTGGCGTGGCGAGGGCGTGGGCGGATGGATGGTGCCGATGCTGGCGACCACGACCCTGTACGGACTCGCGTTTTGGATCGGCACAGCCTCATCGGTGTACGTGTGGTTGTCCACACCGTCCGAATACCTGATCCTCGCGACGAGGGCGGCATGGACCGGGCCCCTCGCGGTCGCCGCCGTGCTGGGCTGCGTGTTCGCTTGGCGTCTGGCGGGGGACCACGGTGTCGCGGATGCCACCGCTGATCGTCCTGCTCTCCGCCGGCGCCGCGGCCGCAGCGACCTGCACAGTACGCCTGCGAACGGTATCGCCCATCGAGGCGGACGAGAAGGCCGCGGTCCAACTGCTCGACATGTGGTCAGCGGCCGGAGCCGGCCTGGCCGTGCTCCTGGCCATCCTCATAGCAAGAGCCGACGTGGTGCCCGACGTCCTGCGAGCGGCGCCACTGGCCACCACTCTCACCTTTGTGGCGAGCTGCATCCGGTGGGCGACAGTCTGGACCGACCCACTCGAAACAGCCCGTCGTTTCCTGGTGACACCGCTTGCGGTCCTGGCCGTGTCCGTCCTGCTTCTCGCCGCGTCCGTACCCCTGCTACCGTCCCGAACCCGACCCCTGCACCGAACGGTCCTGTACCTGCTTCCACCTCTGTCGGCCGGGATCGCCGCAGCCCTGACCACCTTGCTGATCAACTACGCAGGTCTGATGGATTATCACGTCCTGCTCGCCTTCGGGTAACGGCAGGAGGCATCGGCGGCCGCGACGTGGTCGACCGACCGTTGCGTCAACTCGGTACGACGGCGGTCGATACGTGGCGAGGATGACGGTGGTCGTTTCGTTCGGCAGCCGTTGAGGACTTCGGCGAGCGGACGAGATGGCTGACGCCCAGGCTGCGGGCGCCGTCGAGATGCCGGTCGTCGTAGGGGCTGTACCAGAGGCCGCCGGTGAGGGCACGGTTCGGGCCCTGTTCCGGTGGGGTGAGAGCTTCGGTCCTGAGGACCTCGACGCGGGTGTGACGCCAGTCCACCGCCGGTAACCCCCGGCGGACCGGCCTGGTCAGCAACGTCCTCAACCCGAAGATCGCCGACTTCTGCACCGGTGCTGCCCGCGCCAGCACCGCCCGGGCTGCCGACCGCCTGGGCCATGACGCTGCTCGTCCTCTTCCCCAGCGCCCTCACCCTCGTTCGGCTGGGCGGCTGCGGGCTCCTCCTGTCCAAGGCCGGGCCGATCCTCCACAGGCCACGCCTCGGCCGCGCGCTCGAACGGACCACGGGCCTCGCCCTCATCGGATTCGGCCTCGCGGTCACCACCGCTTCCGGCCGAGTTCGCCGACCCGTCGCAACGGCGGCATCAACCCCGCCTACCCGAGCAGCGATTGGGTGCGCCCGCCCCGTATCCACCTCGTACTCACGGGGCATGGGTCAACAAGTGGGTCGACAAGGGGGAGCCGGAACCACAGGGGCGAGCGCCCAGGCATGAGCACCGAGGAACGGACCAGCACACCAAGCGCCGGGTGGTGAGGCCCGGCACCACGACGTCCACGGGAAGAGAGACAGAGGATGGTCCAAGCGGAACCCGAACCCCAGAGCATCGGCGTCCCGGCCGAGTCCACCGCGGGCGAGACAAGGGTGGCGGCGACGCCGGTCACCGTGAAGAGACTCGTCGCGCTCGGGTACGGCGTGGTGGTCGAACCGGGGGCGGGGGCCTCGTCCCGTTTCTCCGACGCGGCCTACGAGGAGGCCGGCGCCAGGCTCGGCGACCCGTGGGCGGCGGAGATCGTGCTCAAGGTGAACGGCCCCTCCACCGAGGAGGTCGGCCGGCTGCGCGACGGGGCGACACTGGTCGCGCTGATCAGCCCGGCACTCAACCCGGACCTGGTCGAGGATCTGGCCCGGCGACCCATCACCGTCCTCGCCATGGACGCCGTGCCCCGCATCTCCCGAGCCCAGTCGCTGGACGTCCTCAGCTCGATGGCGAACATCGCCGGATACCGGGCCGTCGTCGAGGCCGCGCACGCCTTCGGGCGCTTCTTCACCGGCCAGGTGACCGCCGCAGGAAAGGTGCCACCCGCCAAGGTCCTGGTGGCCGGCGCCGGGGTCGCCGGACTCGCGGCGATCGGCGCTGCCCGCAGCCTCGGCGCCGTGGTCCGCGCCACCGACCCCCGGCCCGAGGTCGCCGAGCAGGTCCGCTCCCTGGGCGGCGAGTTCCTCACGGTCTCCGCCGCGCAGGAAGTCAGCACCGACGGTTACGCCAGGGCCACCTCCGACGACTACGACCGGCTCGCCGAGCGGCTGTACGCCGAGCAGGCGGCCGACGTCGACATCATCATCACCACCGCGCTCATCCCGGGCCGTCCGGCACCCAGGCTCATCACCGCCGAGGACGTCGCGCGCATGAAGCCCGGCAGCGTCATCGTCGACATGGCGGCCGCCCAGGGCGGCAACGTCGAGGGCACGGTCGCCGGCAAGGCCGTCGTCACCGACAACGATGTGACGATCATCGGGTACACCGACCTGCCCGGCCGGCTCCCCGCCCAGGCCTCACAGCTCTACGGCACCAACCTCGTCAACCTGATGAAGCTGCTCACCCCCGGCGAGGACGGCCGGCTCGTCCTCGACTTCGACGACGCCGTGCAGCGCTCGATGACCGTGGTCCGCGACGGAGCGAAGACCTGGCCCCCGCCCCCGGTGAAGGTGACCGCCGCGCCGGCCCCGGACGGGGCCCCGGAACCCGCGACGCCGACCTCCTCCGAGACGGCGGCGAAGCCCGCACGCCCGGCCCGGTCCGCCTACGTCCTCGTCGGCGCCGGAGCGCTCGCCCTGTTCCTGGTGACCGCCTTCTCACCGGGCGAACTCATCGGCCACTTCACGGTGTTCGTGCTGGCGATCGTCATAGGCTTCTACGTCATCGGCCAGGTGCACCACGCGCTGCACACCCCGCTGATGTCGGTCACCAACGCCATCTCCGGGATCGTCGTGGTCGGCGCGCTGCTGCAGATCGGGCACGGGAACGCCGCCGTCACCGTGCTGTCGTTCGCCGCGATCCTGTTGGCGAGCATCAACATCTTCGGCGGATTCGCCGTCACCCGCCGCATGCTCGGCATGTTCTCGAAGGGCTGATCAGGGATGACCATCGTCACGGCAGCAGAAGCCGCCTACGTCGTCGCCGCGTTGCTGTTCATCCTCAGCCTCGCGGGGCTCTCCCAGCACCGGACGTCCCGCTCGGGAGTCGTCTGGGGCATCACGGGCATGGCCATCGCCCTGGCCGCCACCGTCGGGCTCGCCTCGCGGAGCATCACGGCCACCGGTCTCGTTCTGATCGCCGTCGCCACGGCCCTCGGCGCCGGTATCGGACTGTGGCGCGCCCGGGTCGTCGAGATGACAGGCATGCCCGAGCTGATCGCCATCATGCACAGCCTCGTCGGTCTCGCCGCCGCGTTCGTCGGCTGGAACGGCTACCTCGATGTCGACGCCGATCTCACCGGTTCG
The DNA here is from genome assembly GCF_001550375.1 of Streptomyces europaeiscabiei. Classification (GTDB taxonomy): domain Bacteria; phylum Actinomycetota; class Actinomycetes; order Streptomycetales; family Streptomycetaceae; genus Streptomyces; species Streptomyces europaeiscabiei. Next base: position 39,240 of record NZ_LRTR01000532.1, read on the forward strand.
CTGCTGGGCATCCACCACGCCGAGGTGTTCATCGGGGTGTTCATCGGCGCCGTCACCTTCACCGGCTCCGTCGTCGCGTACCTGAAGCTCTCGGCACGCATCGACTCCCGCCCCCTCACGCTGCCCGGCAAGCACGTCCTCAACGTGAGCGCCCTCGTCGCCTTCGTCGTGCTCACTGTCGCCTTCGTGGCCCGCCCCGGCATGGGCCTGCTCATCGCCGTCACCGTGATCGCGCTCGCCCTGGGCGCGCACCTGGTCGCCTCCATCGGCGGTGGTGACATGCCGGTGGTCGTCTCCATGCTCAACAGCTACTCCGGCTGGGCCGCGGCGGCCTCCGGCTTCCTCCTCGCCAACAACCTGCTCATCGTCACCGGCGCGCTCGTCGGATCGTCCGGCGCCTACCTCTCGTACATCATGTGCAAAGCGATGAACCGCTCCTTCATCTCGGTGATCGCGGGCGGCTTCGGCGCCCCGGCGGCGGCCGACGACGGTGAGCAGGGCGAACACCGGGAGATCAACGCGGAGGAGACCGCACAACTGCTGCGCGACGCCTCCTCGGTGATCATCACGCCCGGCTACGGCATGGCGGTGGCCCAGGCCCAGTACCCGGTGGCCGAACTGGCGCGCAAGCTGCGTGAGCGGGGTGTCGAGGTGCGCTTCGGCATCCACCCCGTCGCCGGCCGGCTGCCCGGACACATGAACGTGCTGCTCGCCGAGGCCAACGTGCCCTACGACATCGTCCTCGAAATGGACGAGATCAACGACGACTTCCCCGCCACCTCGGTCGTCCTCGTCATCGGCGCCAACGACACCGTCAACCCGGCCGCCATCGACAACCCGGCCAGCCCCATCGCCGGTATGCCCGTGCTGCACGTGTGGGAGGCCGCGAACGTGGTGGTCTTCAAGCGGTCCATGGCCGTCGGCTACGCGGGCGTGCAGAACCCGCTGTTCTTCCGCGAGAACACCCTGATGCTCTTCGGCGACGCCAAGCAGCGGGTGGAGGACATCCTGCGGGGCCTCGACGCCCTCGACACCCCGGTCCCGGAGATGGCCGGCACGTCACGCTGAACCGCGAGGTGCGACGCGTGTCCCGGACGGTACGTCGTCCGGGACACGGATCGGCAACACCGCACTGCTCAGTCGTCCGTGCCCGTGGTGGTCCTGCTCGGCAGGCAGATCCGGCGGGCCCCGGCCCAGGCGCATCGTCCCGCCGACCAAACCGGCACCGGGTCGTCGGCAGGCGACGCCAGCGCGTAACCCGGCGCCGATACCGTGCAGACGGTCAGGACAACGAACCCCGCAGAGCCCTGCATCCCTCACCGCAACATCGGCCGGCCGGCGCCTTGGACGCCGGCCGGTGGGGAATCCATCGCCTCGTGGCCCGGGAACCGACCCGCAACAGGCGCATAGCGTCGCGACCAACATGAGGAACACCCCCGACGATCGCCGCGCACACGGTGGTCCATCGGCCCGCCCCGTACGAGACGTCGCAGGGTGAGCAGAGAACGAGGAACACCGCTTCCGAGGTCCACAGGACACCGAGCGTCCCCGTGTGCGCAAGGACGGACCGGAACCGTGTGCGGTCGGCTCGCGGCGGAGCAGGTTGAAGGCTGATCAGAGGGCCGCCGGTGGTCGGGTACCGCTTCGTGTGGGTGAAGGGCACGCGACCATCCGGGCGTTGTCCGTGTGGCGTGCCGGCGCCCCGGGCGCGCTTGGTGTGCCCTGAGGTCCTCAGGACGGCTCACGCGTGAAGGAGACACACGGCATGTTCGGACAGGCACCGGCGTTCAGTGGTTTCGCGGTCGACGACCTCGGCGAGGCCCGCAGGTTCTACGGGGAGACTCTCGGGCTGCAGGTGGAGGAGGCCGGACAGGGAGACATGCGGATGCTGATCCTCACACTTGGCAGCGGCGCGCGTGTCTTCGTCTACCCGAAGGAGACGCACACTCCCGCGACGTTCACGCTTCTCAACTTCCCCGTCGGCAACATCGAGTCCGCCGTCGACGAACTGGATCGGCGCGGCGTGAACCTCGAGCGGTATCCCGGATTCGACCACGACGAGAAGGGCATCGTCCGGGTCGGCGACGGCGGCCCTGCGGCGATCGCGTGGTTCACCGACCCCGCAGGGAACGTCCTCTCCGTGCTCCAGGAGAAGTGACGAACGAGGTGACGGCGAGGCGTCCGGAGGACCATCGGCCGGGATCAGCTCCGGGTCGCCCACCGCGTCCCAGGCCACGTCTCCGTCTCCGTCTCCGTCTCCGTCTCCGTTTCTGTCTCTGTCTCTGTCTCTGTCTCTGTCTCTGTCTCTGTCGAGCTTCGGACTGGAGGCTGCACCCTGGCTGTACCGTTGATCTCGCGGCCGGCGTCAGGGCGGGCTTTCCTTGGGTGAGCTTCACCGTGGTGTCGGTGTGGTCCCAGACCGCCCACTTGTGGCTCAGCGGCAGGTGCAACTCCGCGCGGTGCATGGGCCGGCCCGAGCGCGCCATGCGCATCGCCTCCAACCGCGGCCATCGCCGTGTGTACGAGCCATCGCCGCCCACGACCCGCGCTCCGTCGCCGTACGAGCGCTGACGTGGTCGCGTGACCCTGGCGGGCTCGGCCTTCCGCCGAGCCCGCCACGCCGGCTCCCTACCGGAACCGGACTCGTGTCACGCCGTCAGCGCTGCCGTGTCAGCAGACCCGGCCGGTAGGGCCAGTGGCCGTACTCGCCGCCGGAGTTGGGGTTGCGTCCTTGGTAGAGGAACTGCAGGTTGCAGGGATCGACGGTGAAGGTCTGATCGGCGCTGGTGCGGATCAGTTCGCCATGGCTGATGTCGTTGGTCCAGGTGGCGCCGCTGTTGGCCTTGCCGGCGAAGGCGTTGCTCTCGGTCGCGGCCTGGGGTGTCCATGAGCCGTTCAGGCTGGTGGCCGTGAATGAGCGGAAGTAGCGGCCCTGCGAGCCTCTCGCCTCGACGATCATGAGGTAGCGGTTCTGGCCCTGGAGCTTGTAGACCTGCGGGGCTTCGAACAGGTTGTCCGCTGTGTCGCTCATGATCGTTGTGTAGTTCGAGCCGAAACTGCTCGGGAAGTTCCCGATCGGCATGCTGGCCCGGTAGATCTTGCCGTTGTCACCGGCGAAGAACAGGTACATGTTCTGGCCGTCAGCGATGAGCGTCTGGTCGATGGGGCCGGTGCCGGAGCCGGTGATGCTTCCGGAGAAGAGCACCTGCTGTGCGGACCAGCCATTGGGGTTGGAGGGGTCGCTCGACGTCCGGTAGGAGAAGGCGCTCCCACCTCCCCACTGGTAGGCGAGCACCCAGATGCTCTTCGGCGCGAAGTAGAAGAGCGTGGGCGCCACGGCGGAGTTCGACATCGCGTTCTGGCCGGCCGAGGCCATCTCCGGCCAGTTGCTGAACAGGCCGAAGTTCATCGAACCCCAGCCCGCTCCCGTTCCCGCGGCGCCGTGTGTCGTCGCATAGACGAGATGCCTGCCGTTGTAGGGGACGACGGTGAAGTCCTTGAGCGAGGCCCACCCAGCCTTGGGCTGCGCCAGCGCGCCCGTCGATGTCCAGCGGTATGTCGCCGGAAGATCGCACGTGCCGGGGTTGCCGCCGCCGACCTTGACGAGCTGCCACTGCTGGTTGCTGCCACCCCAGTCGTCGTACTGGACGATGTTCGCGCTGTCGGCGGTGGACGCGCCTTGTACTTCGAGGGCCTTGTTGCTGTGGCGCGCGATGAACCTCACGTAGCCGTCCGAGCTGTCGGCCAGCCGCCACTGCTGGTTGGTGCTGTTCAGGTCGGTCCACTGGACGATCGCGCCGCCGTTGGCGGTGGACTCGTTGAGGACGTTCAGCACCTTGCCCGAGTGGCGGGACTTGATGCGGTAGTAGCCGCCCCCGGAATCAACGAACTGCCACTGCTGCTGGTTCTGATCGTTCCTGGTCCACTGGGTGATGCGGGCGCCGTCGTTGGTCGCCAGGTTGTAGACATCCAGGGCCTTGCCGCTGTTGCGGTTGACCAGCACATACGAGGCGTTGGGGTCTACGGTCGCCGCGCTGGCGGGCTGGGCACCGAGGAAGGTGGCCACGAGCAGCAAGGGCGCAAGGACGGCGAGTATGCGTCTAAAGCGGACCGGGGGCGGGTGCCGAAACCACATCAGAGGGCCTCCTTTGGAGGGCTGGGGTGAGGTGACCCCGATGAACCGCGGAGCGGACGTGCCGGGGGCGGGGACAATCTCGAAACGTTCGAAGAAATTCCCGGATGCTTCGATGCCACAAGCTAGGAATGTGGTGCCCTCCGGTCAAGGCCTGTCACAGATCTGTCCACAAAGAGCGCCTCCTCTTTGGGCTTGACGAGCTGTCACGCCGACCGGAAGCACGCCGGTATCGCGATACGGCTCGCCAGTCCAAGGCGTCCACGGAGAGGGGAAGTCGAGCAAGCGGCGTCCGCACGCTTGTTCCGGCCCCGGTCCTACGGCATCCGCCGAAGGCGGCGCCGGGGTTCGCCGTCCAGCTCGCCGGCAATCCGGAAAGTTTCGGACGAGGAACCGAAACTTCTTCTGCGGGGAGTATTGACGATCCATCGTCAATTCCTCAATCATCCCACTCTGAGAACCCGGCCATAGTTCGAGATGTCGAACCGCGTCGGCCCGGGGCAATCTGTGCTGCACGACAGATCCACGCACAGCCGAACGACAGATCTGCGCACCAAAGCACCTGCGCCACCCGTCTCGTTCCGATGAGGTTCGCACCAGCGCATCCTGGCTCTTCGCGCAGTTGGAGGGGTACTCGACGCTGCGTGGCGGTCCCCCGGCTGAGCCGCGATGGAGTACCCCCATGCCTGTGTCGCAACACCGCCGTCGCCCCGCCGTACGTCACCCGACCGCCGACCGGGTGCCGTCCGTGCGGGTCGAGATCGTCCAGGTCCCATGACCGACGTGTCCGGTGATTCCGTGCTGCCCGGTTTCCGGCCCGCCCCGTCCGTCCGCCGAGTGGGATCGGACGACGCATTCCCCTGCGCTTCAGTCCTTCCGTGATTTCTACCTTGGAGGCACACTCATGGGCTCGTATGCCCTTCCCAGACCCGTTGTCCGCCGGAAGATCCGGGGCCTGCTGTTGGCGCTGCTCGTCGGCGTCCTCGGTGCGGTCGCCACACTGGTCGCGCCGCCGACCGCACACGCCGCCGAGAACACGCTCGGCGCCGCGGCGGCGCAGAGCGGCCGCTACTTCGGCACCGCCATCGCCTCGGGCAGGCTGGGCGACTCGGCGTACACGACGATCGCGGGCCGTGAGTTCAACATGGTGACGGCCGAGAACGAGATGAAGATCGACGCCACCGAACCGCAGCGGGGCCAGTTCAACTTCGCCGCCGGTGACCGCGTCTACAACTGGGCGGTGCAGAACGGCAAGCAGGTGCGTGGCCACACCCTGGCCTGGCACTCCCAGCAGCCCGGCTGGATGCAGAGCCTCAGCGGCAGCAACCTGCGCCAGGCGATGATCGGCCACATCAACGGCGTGATGGCCCACTACAAGGGCAAGATCGTCCAGTGGGACGTCGTGAACGAGGCCTTCGCCGACGGCAGTTCGGGAGCCCGGCGCGACTCCAACCTGCAACGCAGCGGCGACGACTGGATCGAGGTCGCCTTCCGCACCGCGCGCGCCGCCGACCCGGCCGCCAAGCTCTGCTACAACGACTACAACGTCGAGGACTGGACCTGGGCCAAGACCCAGGCCATGTACCGCATGGTCCGAGACTTCAAGCAGCGCGGCGTACCGATCGACTGCGTCGGCTTCCAGTCGCACTTCAACAGCGGCAGTCCCTACAACAGCAACTTCCGCACCACCCTGCAGAACTTCGCCGCTCTCGGCGTCGACGTGGCCATCACCGAACTCGACATCCAGGGCGCCTCGGCCACGACCTACGCCAACGTGACCAACGACTGCCTGGCCGTCCCGCGCTGCCTCGGCATCACCGTCTGGGGTGTGCGCGACACCGACTCCTGGCGACCGGGGGACACGCCGCTGCTGTTCAACGGCAACGGCAGCAAGAAGCCCGCCTACACCGCCGTCCTCAACGCACTCAACGGCGGCTCCACCACGCCCCCTCCGGGTTCCGGACCGATCAAGAGCGTCGGTTCGGGCCGCTGCCTGGACGTGCCCGGCACCAGTACCACCGACGGCACCCAGCTCCACCTGTGGGACTGTCACAACGGCACCAACCAGCAGTGGACGTACACCGCCGCCGGTGAACTCAGGGTCTACGGCAACAAGTGCCTGGACGCCGCCGGCACCGGCAACGGCACCAAAGTCCAGATCTACAGCTGCTGGGGCGGCGACAACCAGAAATGGCGCCTCAACTCCGACGGATCCATCGCCGGCGTCCAGTCCAGCCTGTGCCTCGACACCGTCGCAGGCGGCACCGCCAACGGCACCCTGATCCAGCTCTCCTCCTGCTCGAACAGCAGCAACCAACGCTGGACCCGCACCTGATGGGACCTGCCACGAACGGAAGGGTGAATCGATGAAGACCTACCGTGCGGCTTCCCCCGCCCCTCCACGCAGACACCGCTGGTGGTCCCGGGTCGCCGCCGTGGTGGCGGCTACCCTCGCGATCGGCATGCTCACCGCGGTGAATCCGGCGCCCGCCGAGGCGGCGACGGTGGACACCAATGCCTGGTATGCCCTGGTCAATCGCAACAGCGGCAAGGCACTGGACGTCTCTGGCACGTCCACCGCCGACGGCGCGCGGGTCAACCAGTGGACGCGCAACGACGGAGCCAACCAGCAGTGGCAGTTCGTGGACTCCGGCGGCGGCTTCTACCGCCTCAAGGCCCGGCATTCGGGCAAGGTTCTCGACGTGGCCGGCGCCTCGACCGCAGACGGTGCCGCGATCCAGCAGTGGGCCGACGGCAACGGGGCCAACCAGCAGTTCCGCCTGGCCGACTCCGACGCGGGCCACGTCCGGCTGATCAACCGCACCAGCAGCAAGGCGGTGGAGGTGCAGGGCGCCTCCACCGCCGACGGCGGCACCGTCGTCCAATACTCCGACTGGGGCGGCGCCAACCAGCAATGGCAGATGATCAAGCTGTCGTCCGGTGGTGGCGGCGGTGGTGGCGGCGGATGCGGCAGCGCCCCGACGCTGGCGAGCGGTACGCACACGATTCAGAGCGGCGGCAAGAGCCGCAGCTTCATCCTCAGGGTTCCCGCCAACTACGACAACAGCCGCCCCTACCGGCTGATCTTCGCGTTCCACTGGCGGGGCGGAACCGCCGGCGACGTCGCCTCGGGCGGCACGAGCGGGAACGCCTGGTCCTATTACGGCCAACAGGAACAGTCGAACAACAGCGCGATCCTCGTCGCCCCCCAGGGCCTCGGCAACGGCTGGGCCAATTCGGGCGGTGAGGACATCACCTTCGTCGACGACATGATCCGGCGCATCGAGGGCGGCCTCTGTGTCAACCCGGCACAGCGCTTCGCCACGGGATTCAGCTGGGGCGGCGGTATGAGCTACGCACTCGCATGCAGCCGGGCGAACGTCTTCAGGGCCGTCGCGGTCATGTCCGGCGCCCAGATCAGCGGGTGCAGCGGCGGCTCCCAGCCCATCGCCTACTTCGGAATCCACGGCATCAGCGACAACGTCCTCGGCATCGCGCAAGGACGTTCCCTGCGCGACAAGTTCGTCGCCAACAACGGCTGCACCGCCCAAAACCCGCGCGAGCCCGGACCGGGCAGCCGGACACACATCACCACCACCTACTCGGGCTGCCGTGCCGGATACCCGGTCCAGTGGGCCGCGTTCGACGGAGGCCACATACCCGGTCCGGTCGACGGCTCCTCCGGCGAAAGCGGCGTCACCACCTGGACCAAGGCAGAGATCTGGAGGTTCTTCGCACAGTTCCAGTGACACGCCCGCACCTCTGAGTGGAGCCAGGGTGGTCCTGGCTCCACTCGGTCGACGTCCGTCCCGGATCGGAGGACGGAGAGGTTATTCCAGGAGAGCGCCCACGCCCTCGTTCTGGGCACGGCTGGTGAACATGCCCTGAGAGACGTGGTGTTCGAGGACACGCCCTCGCGGCGGGAGGTCTCGTCCGCCCGGTTCACGGCCTCGCAGGCCGCCACGGCCGCGGGTTTGCTGAACGAGGGCGACGGCGGCGGTGATCTCAAGGAGCGCGCGAAGAAGATGGCAATGGCCGCGTAAGGACGACCGCGAAGGGCTGCCGTGGTCGGGGGTGTGCGCTTCGTGGACAGCCCCGACCGACCGCCCCGCACTCGGCAGCAGCACCGAACCAGGACGGCGCGCCACGGCGCCCCGACCCCGCCTTCGACGTCTTCACGTTCGCCCCCCGACCTCGGCGGCGCCGATAGTGACGGTTGCACGCCAAGAAGGCCTGTCCGGTGGGCGTCGTACGGCACTGTGGAGCCGTTCGCCGGGACAGAAGAAGCCACCCGGGCCCGCCGAAACCACGGGTGGTCTCCGGTACCGACGTCCTGATCGGAGACCGGCCCTTCAGCCATGCTGCGCGCCCTGTCACACGCCGGGGAAGGGGGTGCAGATGAACGACGCCACCTGGCCGGCGCAGTACGTCGACAGCGCCGAGGGCAGGCCCGGCGAGCTGTGGGGGCACGCATTCGCCCCCCTCGGCCCCAACCTCAGCCTGCACCCGGCGGCTCCCACGGAAAGGAAGTCTGAGCCCGTGCTCGACGTCCACTCCCACCTGTTCTTCGACGAACTGTTGGCAGCCGCCGGCCCGACAACCTCCGGCGCATGCTCAAAACCAGTGAACGCTTCACGCTCCTCGACCAGCAGGTCTTCACCTCCAGCCCGCTGAAGATCGGACAGTGAGGAAACCGCGTCCAGCAGCTGCCAGGACACCGATCGCCGCCGTGATTGATGAACAGCGGGAACGCCGGCGCCCGTAGCCCGACTGCGTGACGTGCCGCGCCGAAATCGGCGGCACAGCGTGCCGGTCGGTCCAGCCCGGGGCGCAGGGTGCTTTCGTCGGGAGCCCGGGTATGCGACGGCTCCTGTGTCTGTCCTGGCGGGCCGGCCTCAGTCCCGGCCCACCTCATGAGCGTCGCCCGATTCCTGAGGGCGTGCCGTCCGAATCGCCCGAGGAGAGATCGTGGTTGCAGGAAGAGTCGAGAACCGCGGGACGACATCCGCGCAGCTTCTCAGGGGCCAGAAGGCGCTGGTGACCGGTGCCAACTCGGGCATCGGCCTGGCGACCGCCGTGGCCCTGGGCAGGGCCGGAGCGGACGTCGTGGTGAACTACGTCGTCGGCGCGCACGAGGCGGAGAACGTCGTGAAGGAGATCGAGGGCTTCGGGGTCCGCGCCTACGCCCACGAGGCCGACGTGTCCGACGAGGACCAGGTGACCGCCATGGTCGCGCGGATGGTCGAGGAGTTCGGCACCATCGACATCATGGTGGCCAACGCGGGCCTCCAGCGGGACGCGGCCCTGACGGAGATGACGCTCGCCCAGTGGCAGAAGGTCATCGACGTCAACCTGACCGGCCAGTTCCTGTGCGCGCGGGAGGCCGCCAAGGAGTTCATCCGGCGCGGCGTGGTGGAGGAGGTCTCCCGGTCGGCCGGAAAGATCATCTGTATGAGTTCGGTCCACCAGATCGTCCCGTGGGCGGGGCACGTGAACTACGCCTCCTCCAAGGGCGGTGTGGGCATGCTGATGCAGACCCTCGCCCAGGAACTGGCCCCTAAGCGGATCAGGGTCAACGCGGTCGCGCCCGGCGCCATCCGCACGCCGATCAACCGCGACGCCTGGTCCACCCCCGAGGCCGAGGCCGAGCTGCTGCGCCTGATCCCGTACCGCCGCGTGGGCGACCCGGACGACATCGCCAACGCGGTCGTCGCCATGGCGTCCGACCTGCTCGACTACGTCGTCGGCGCCACCCTCTACGTCGACGGCGGAATGACGCTCTTCCCCGGCTTCGCCACCGGAGGCTGATCCCCGATGCAGGATCACGTCACGCCCCGCCGGGTGGTGATCCTCGGAGGGGGGTTCGCCGGACTGTTCGCCGCCCGTGCCCTCCGGAAGTCACCGGTCGCGGTGACCCTGGTCGACCGCCGCGCCCACCACCTCTTCCAGCCGCTGCTGTACCAGTGCGCCTCCGGAATCCTGTCCGAGGGACAGATCGCCCGACCGATGCGCGGGGTACTGCGGCGCCACCACAACGTGCGCTGCGTGCTGGCCGAAGCCACCGACGTGGATGCCGGCGCCCGGCTGGTCCACGCACGGCGACCCGAGGGCGGAGCCCTCGCGCTGCCCTATGACGATCTGATCGTCGCAGTGGGCATGCGCCAGTCCTACTTCGGGCACAACGAGTTCGCCGCACACGCCCCGGGAATGAAGACCCTGGACGACGCGCTGGACGTCCGCCGACGGATCTACCGGGCGTTCGAGATGGCCGAAACGGCCGCGGACGACGGCGAACGGCAACAGTGGCTGACCTTCGCGCTCGTCGGCGGCGGCCCGACCGGTGTCGAACTCGCGGGACAGATCCGGGAGATCGCCGGCCACACGCTCGACCGGGAGTTCCAGAGCATTGATTCGGCCAAGGCCCGGGTGCTGCTGTTCGAGGGGTCCGACGCGGTGCTGGGCGCGTTCGGCCCTCCGCTGGCCCACCGTGCGGCCCGAACCCTGCAGCACCTCGGCGTGGAGCTCCACCTGGGCACGGTGGTCACCGACATCGACGCGCACGGCCTGACGGTACGCGACCGTGGCGGCGGGACGACCCGGTTCGACGCGCGCACCGTGCTGTGGACGGCGGGCGTCGAGGCGCCGCCGATCGCGGCCGCGCTGGCCCGGGCGACCGGTGCCGAACAGGACCGGGCCGGACGTATCCTCGTCGAACCCGACCTCACCGTCCCCGGCCATCCGGAGATCCGCGTCACGGGCGACGTGATGAGCCTGAACCGGCTGCCGGGCCTGGCCGAGGTCGCCATACAGTCGGGCGCCTACGCGGGCCGGACGGTGCGCCACACCGTCGAAGGCAGGACGAAACAGCCGAAGCCCTTCAGGTACGTGGATCTCGGCAGCGCCGCCTACATCGCCCGTGGCCGGGCCGTCGTCAAGGCCGGTCCGCTGCATCTGTCGGGCTTCATCGGCTGGCTCGTCTGGCTCTTCATCCACCTGGCCTTCCTCACCGGCTTCCGCAACAGGCTGGGAGCGGTGCTCAGCTGGTCCGGCGCCTTCGCCACCGGATCGCGCCGCGAGCGTGCCTTCACCATGCCCGACACCGACGCTCCAGCCGCCGGGCCGCCCGAGTCGAAGGCGCCCCCGCCGGATTCCTGACGCGGTCCTCGGCCGGCCTCTCCGGGTCGTCCCTCCATAACCCGTCCTTCCTCAGCCCCGCCTCCTCATGCGGGGCAGACCTCCGAGGCGCACATGCTCAGCACAGCGGTCCATCTCGCGAACACGCCGGACCAACTCCTGCCGGCTCGTGAACTGATGGCTTTCACCCTGGCCTCACACATCCTGCTGGTCCCGTTCGGTGTGGCACTGCCGTTCATCACGCTGCTGATGCACCACCGGGGGCTGCGCCGCAACGACCCCGTCGCCCTCACCCTCGCCCGGCGCTGGTCGGCGGTGATGGCCGTCCAGTTCGCCATCGGCGTCATCACCGGCACCGTGCTGTCCTTCGAGTTCGGTCTGCTGTGGCCCGGCCTGATGGGCCGCTGGGGTGACGTGTTCGGCCTCGGGTTCGGCATCGAGGCATGGGCGTTCTTCCTGGAGGCCGTCCTGATCGCGATCTACCTCTACGGCTGGCGTCGGCTCAAGCCCTGGACGCACTTCTGGCTGGCCGTACCGCTGCCGCTGGCCGCGCTGATGGGATCGTTCGGCATCATCGCCGCCAACTCCTGGATGAACACCCCGCAGGGGTTCCGCCTGGACGCCCGGGGCAATCCGGTCGACGTCAACGTGCGGCAGGCGATCTTCACACCGATGTTCGGCCCGGAGTACTGGCACTTCGTGGTCGCGATGCTCCTGACAGCCGGCTACGTGGTCGCCAGTGTGTACGCGGTCGGCTGGCTGCGCGGACGCCGCGACCGCTACCACCGGCTCGGCTTCACCGTGCCGTTCACGGTTGCCTCGATCCTCACCCCGGTCCAGTTCATGCTCGGTGACTCCGCCGCTCGCGCCGTCTTCCACAAGCAGCCGATCAAGTTCGCCGCCATGGAGATCGTCTGGAAGACCGACACCCACGTACCGGAGTACATGTTCGGGCGTCTGCATCCCGACGGGACGATCTCCGGCGGCCTCAAGATCCCCCAACTGGACTCGATCCTCGCCGGATTCAGCCCGGACACCAAGGTGACGGGCCTGTCGTCGGTCCCCGCGAGTGACCGCCCGACGGCGACTCAGGCCACCATCGCCCACTGGGCCTTCGACATCATGGTCACCATCGGCAGCCTGCTGCTCCTGCTCGCGCTCTGGTACGCCTGGTCCTGGTGGCGACACCGGGACAACCCCGGCGGCCGCTGGTTCTATCGCTGCGCCGCGCTCGCGGGAGTCGCCTGTCTGGTCACCGTGGAGTGCGGCTGGATCACCACGGAGGTCGGCCGCCAGCCCTGGATCGTCTACCACCACATGAGGGTCTCGGAGGCGGTGACCAGCACTCACGCCGGATCGCTGTGGGCGATGCTCGGCATCGTCATCGTCGTGTACGTGGCCGTATTCGGTGCGTTCCTCGCGGTCCTCCTGAAGATGCGCACCCGCTGGCGCATCGCCGACGAGGGCTCGGCCGCCGCGCACGGCGAACTGCCCCCGGAGACCGACACCCCTTATGGGCCCAGAAGCGAGCCCGAGCCCGCAGCCGTCGGGACCGCGCCCGGCGGCGGGTCCGACCACACCCCTGACGGTGCGTCGTAATGGCCGAAATCATCGCATGGGTGCTGGTGTTCGCGATCGCCGCCTACGCCTGCGCCGGAGGCACGGACTACGGCGCGGGCTTCTGGGACCTCATGGCCGGCGGCGCGGAACGCGGCAAGCGGCCCCGCTGGCTCATCGACCACGCCATGGCGCCGGTCTGGGAGGTCAACAACGTCTGGTTGATCTTCATTCTGGTCATCATGTGGACCGGCTTCCCGACGATGTTCCAGGCAGTCTTCTCCGCGATGTGGCTGCCGCTCGCCCTCGCCGCCATCGGCCTGGTGCTCCGCGGCGCCGGGTTCGCCCTGCGCAAGCCGTCCCGGCGGCTGGCCCAACGACGCATCTACGGCGCGGTGTTCGCCGTCTCGTCACTGGTGACGCCGTTCTTCCTCGGGGCGGTGATCGGTGGCATCGCCTCCGGCCGGGTCAAGGTCGGCACGACCGCCTCGGCGGATGCCTGGGCCAATGGAACCTCCGTCCTCGTGGGACTGCTGGCCATCGCCGCCACCGCCTTCCTCGGGGCGGTCTTCCTCTGCGCCGACGCCGTGCGGTTCGGCGCGCACGATCTCGTCGACTACTTCCGCGTACGGGCGCTGATCGCCTTCGGCGCCGTTGTGGTCCTTGCGCTCATCGGCCTGCCCGTCACCCACGACGACGCCCGGTACGTCTGGGACGGCCTCATCGGGGGCCTGGGCCTGCTGCTGATCATCCTGGCCGCGGTCTGCGGTCTGGCCACGGTGCTGCTTGTGCTGCGCCGGTCCCACGGCTGGTCCCGCTACACCTCGGTGGCGAGCGTCGCCCTGACCGTCGGCGCCTGGGGCTTCGCGCAGCGGCCCTATGCGCTGCCCACCTCGCTGACGGTGGCCGAAGCGGCCGGCGCCGCTCACACCCTGCGCTGGCTGGCGATCGTCACGGTCATCGCGATCGTGCTGGTCGGTCCGGCGCTGGCGCTGCTCTACCGGCTCGACACGATGGGTGAGCTGGAGGAACTCACCGACGCCGACACCCGGGCCGCCGGAGCACCCGGCGACAACCTGTGACAGTGGCCGGCCGACTCCGTCGCTGTGTACGACACCCTTGTCAGCTCAGTCGGGCGCCGATGTGGTCGCCGACCCGCAGGGCGTTGGCGATGGCGGTCAGGGACGGATTCACCGCGCCGATGCTGGGGAAGAAGCTGGTGTCCACGACGTAGAGGTTGTCGAGGTCGTGGGCCTTGCAGTTGACGTCGAGGGCCGAACTCTTCGGGTCGTCCCCGAACCGCACGGTGCCCGCCTGGTGCGCGGTGGCGCCGATCGGCATGCCCTTGTGCAGGTAGATGCTGTGCGACAGCAGATGGTGCTCGTGCATGCCCAGGTGCCCGAGCATGCCCTGAAGCTTGTGCTGGAGGCGCTTCAACCCGGCCACGTTGTTCTTCTCGTCGAGCGCCAGGTGGATGCCGTCGTCCTTGTCGAGGGTGACCCGGCTCTCGGGCAGCGGGAGGTCCTCTCCGCACAGCCAGAAGTCGACGGCATGGTGCGCCAGTACCTCGAAGGGCATGTCGGGCGTGACGGCACCGGCCCAGCGCGGTGCCTCGCCATGGATCTGGTCGGCGTCCGACTTGCCGAGCATCTGGATGCCGCCGAGCGGATACTCCCAGTCGTCCGCGCCCAGGTACCAGTCGTTCAGCGCCAAGGTCTTCTGGAATCTGGTGGGGTTCGGTTCCTTCGAGACCGCCATCAGCGCCAGGTTGTTGTGACGCATGTAGTGGCGTCCCACCACGTCCGAGCTGTTGGCCAGGCCGCCGGGGTGCTTGTCCCCCGCCGAACGGAGCAGCAGGGCGGCGGAGTTGACCGCGCCGGCGGCGACCACCACGATGTCGGCGCTGAATCCCTCGGTCACTCCGTTCCTGAGTTCGGCGACGACGCTGGTGACGGTGCGTCCGGTCGGGTCGGTCTCCAGACGCCGCACATTGGCGTTGGTCACCATCGTGACGTTGTCGTACTCGAGCGCCGGGTCGACGCAGATCACCTGCGCGTCGGACTTGGCGCCCACCAGGCAGGGGAAGCCGTCGACGCGGTCGCAGCGGATGCAGACGCTGTCGTGGGTGGCCCGACCGTTATCGTCCTGGGTGAGGTTCACGCCGATGGGCAGGTGGAAGGGGTGCAGGCCGGCCTTGCCCAGATCGTCGCTGAGCTGCTGGATGCGCGCCTCGTGCTCGACCGGCGGGTAGGCGTACTGCGCGCTGGTCGGCCCTCCTGTGGGGTCCTCGCCGTGGCGGCCGTGCACCAGATAGAGGTGCTCGGCCTGGGTGTAGTACGGCTCCAGGTCCTCGTAGCGGATCGGCCAGGCCGGTGAGACGCCGTCGTGGTGGCGGAGTTCGCCGAAGTCCTCGGGCCGGAGTCGGAAGAGCGCGGCGCCGTAGAACTTGGTGTTGCCCCCGACGTAGTAATTGACCTCCGGGGGGAACTGGTTGCCGTGTCTGTCGTACCAGAACTCGGGGGCACGGTACTTGCCCTTGACGAAGACGGCGGTGGAGTCCCAGTTGTCCCGCTCCCGCGGCAGGTAGTCGCCGCGCTCCAGGATCAGGACCCGCTTGCCGGTGGGGGCCAGCCGGTGCGCGAGCGTACCGCCGCCCGCTCCCGTACCGATGATGATGACGTCGTAGTGCTGATCGTCGGCCATGAGGGGGTCCCGTTCTGGAAGTCGTCGGCTGTCCTGGCCGTAGCGCCCGCCCGAGGGCCCGTGGGCTGGGCTGTTCCGCACGGACGCTTACGCAATCGGGACATTCAGCTCCAATCATCAAGCTATCGGGTGGGTTGGATGGCGGCGACCCGACGGAGTCGAACGGGTGTGCAGTCACCTCATGGTCCGGACGGCGCGCACCGCCTGGTCGACGATGGTCCGCGGGTCCGCCGCCGCGTCGACGGTCAGGCCGGGCTCGTCCGGCCGCAGCGGTTCGAGGGCGGCGTACTGGGAGTCCACCAGCCGGGCGGGCATGAAGTGGTCCACACGGCCTGCGACCCGTAGGTCGGCGGTCGCGCGGTCGAGCGCCAGATACAGGAACCACACGCCCGCGCCCGCCCTGCGGAAGACGTTCCGGTACGCGTGCTTGAGGGCCGAGCACGCCACCACCCCGCCCTGGCCGGCATCGGTCGCCTCGCGGATCCACTCGGCGAGGGACAGCAGCCACGGCCGGCGATCCTCGTCGTCGAGTGGGCGACCCGCGGTCATCTTGGCGCGGTTCGCGGCCGGGTGGACGCCGTCCGCCTCCAGGAAGGGCACTCCGAGGCGCTGCGCGAGCAGAAGTCCCACGGTGGACTTGCCCGATCCCGAGACCCCCATGACCACCACGACCTTGGGCACCGGGGTCACAGGACGGCAATCGGGTTGACCGGCGAGCCGGTGGCGTCCGGCAGCCTCAGCGGGGCGATCACACAGAGGAAGGACCAGCGTCCCTCCGCCTCGCAGACCGGTGCCAGGTCCTCGAACTGCAGGTAGTCCAGCAGGTGAAGGCCCATGGCGTGGACTGCCAGCACATGCACGGGGAAGTCGACGCCCTCGGTGGAGCTCGGGGCCGTGTCGTTGTTGCCGTCGCCGCCGAGCACGGCGACCCGCCGGTCCGCCAGGAACTCCAACGCGGACGGATGGAGCCCCGCGCGAGCGTCCGCCGCGTGCCATGCGCCCAGTTCGGCGCGGCGTCGGCGGTGGCCGACCCGGACGAACAGGAGGTCGCCCTCGGCCACGCGGACACGCTGGGCCGTCTCGGCCGCGGTGAGGTCGTCGGCGCTCACGTGATCACCCGGTTCGAGCCAGGGCACGCCGCGCAGCCGAGGGATGTCCAGCAGTACGCCGCGTCCGGCGATGCCGTCGCGCGCCGCCTCGATCGAGAGCGCCGTGGCCCCGCCCGCCGTGACGCTGCTCGCGGACACGCCACCGTGCAGTGTGCCGTCGTAGATCACGTGGCAGAGGGCGTCGATGTGGCTGTCGGCGTCGCCGTGCACGTTCATCGCGAAGCTGTCCCTCGCGAAGTGGAGCCCGCCCGGGGCGTCCTCGTCCGGCTGCCCGCTCATCCGGTGCCTCGCGGGCTCCGGATTGTCCGGGCCGGCCAGCGTCTCCACCGGCGCGGAGAGCGTCACCGTTCGGCCGGTCCGCACCTCCCGGGTGGCGGCCACCACCCGGGAGGGAGTGAGCGCGTCCAAAGCACCCCGGTCACCTGCGGCCCAGGCGGCGCGCGAGAGCAGACGCCGGTACAGCACGCCGAACTCGTCCTCGGTCAGCGGCGGCGGTCCTGCCGGACGGGCATGCGTGACCATGGATCAGCGCCCGTTCTCCGCGTCGAGCGCCTTGTCGAGGGTGGTGGCGGCCATGATGAGCGACAGGTGGGTGAACGCCTGGGGGAAGTTGCCCAGTTGCTCCCCGCTCGGACCGACCTCCTCGGCGAACAGTCCGACGTGGTTCGCGTAGGTCTGCATCTTCTCGAAGGTGTAGCGGGCCTGGGGCAGCCGCCCCGCCCGGGCCAGCGCGTCGACGTAGAGGAAGGTGCACAGGCTGAAGGTGCCCTCCGAGCCGCGCAGCCCGTCCGGTGATGCCGCCGGGTCGTAGCGGTAGACGAGGCTGTCGGAGACCAGCTTGCGGTCCATCGCGTCGAGAGTGGAGAGCCAGGCCGGGTCCCTCGGGGCGATGAATTCGACCCTGGGCATGAGCAGCAGGGAAGCGTCCAGGACGTCGCCGCCGTAGTGCTGGACGAAGGCACCCTCCTGCTCGCTCCAGCCGCGTTCCATGACCTGTTCGAGGACGGCGTCCCTGGCGCTTCGCCACTTCTCCACGTCGGCGGGCCTGCGGAAGTGCTCGGCCAGGCGCAGGCCCTGGTCGAAGGCGACCCAGCACATCACGCGGCTGTAGGTGAAGTCCTGGCGGCCGCCGCGGGTCTCCCAGATGCCCTCGTCCGGCCGGTCCCAGTGGTCGGCGAGCCAGTCCAGCGTCCTGGCCACCACCTTCCATCCCCGGTACGTGGTCTGCTGCGCGAGCTCGAGCCCCTGGGACACCGCGTAGAGGGCCTCGCCGTAGATGTCCAGCTGGAGCTGGTCGGCGGCGCCGTTGCCGATGCGGACGGGGGAGGAGCCTTGGTAGCCCTCGAAGTGTTCGAGTGTCTCCTCCGGCAGGTCGGGGTTGCCGTCGATCCGGTACATCGTCTGGAGCGGCTCCTCCTCCTTGCCTTCGCGCTCGTGCAGTCTGTCGACGAGCCAGTGGACGAAGGCGGTGGCCTCCTCGACGAACCCCAGGTCCAGCATGGCCCGCACGGACAGCGCGCCGTCGCGTACCCAGGTGAACCGGTAGTCCCAGTTGCGCTCTCCGCCGACCTGCTCGGGCAGGCCCATGGTGGCCGCCGCGACGAGGGCGCCGGTGGGGGCGTAGGTGAGGAGCTTGAGGGTGATGACCGAACGGTGCACCAGCTCGGGCCAGCGGCCCCGGTAGCGGGACTGACGCAGCCAGCCCTGCCAGAAGAGGCCGGTGTCATCGACCTGTGCGGTGAGCCCGTCGACCGTGAGGGGTGCGGGTGCCTCGCCGCCGGAGGCGCAGACGGTGAACACGGCGCCGCCGGACTCGCCTGCGCTCAGCGTCACCCTGCCGCGTACGTCCTGGCCGTCCCGCTCCAGCGGGAACGAGGTCTGCAGGTGCGCGTCCATCCCCGGGGACCGGAACAGGCCGGTGTTCTCGCCGAGTTCCAGTTGGTGCTCGACCCGGCCGTAGTCGAAGCGCGGCCGGCATTCGAGCGTGAAGTCGACGGTTCCCCGCACGGCACGCACCAGGCGTATCAGGGTGTGACGGTCGGTTGCGGTGCGGGTCCGGTCCGGAGGCATGAAGTCGACCACCTCGCCCACGCCGTCCGGTGACATGAACCGGGTCACCAGAATGGCCGTGTCGGGGTAATAGAGCTGCTTGCAGGTGGCGTCGGGGTGCTCGGGGGCGAGCCGCATGTACCCGCCCCCGTCGTGGTCGAGCAGGGCGGCGAAGATGCTGGGCGAGTCGAACCGGGGAGCGGCGAACCAGTCCACGACACCCTGCGACGAGACGAGCGCGGCGGTCTGCAGGTCGCCCACCAGGCCGTGCTCGGCGATGGGAGGGTAGCGGTCCATGGCTGCTCCGAAGTATCGGAAATAACCCCATGCGTCCCACTATCCGTCACTCGGATGGCCCTTGCCACGTTGGCACGGTCGACGGCCGCTCGCTCACCGCTGGCGCCGCCGACACTCCGCGTGCGGCGCTCTCGCGGCCCGGGGGCGACCGGATGCGGGCCGATCGCGGTGGGAGTCTTGACCGGGCGACCGGGGGTGTCGGAGCCGCCCCCCCCCGCACCCGGCTCGCCGACCCCCACCCCGTAGGTGTTACTGGCTGGAGTCGGTCGGTCGCGGACGGGAGGGGGCCGCGCTCGGGCACGTGGCGCCTCGGTGCGTCCGTCGGCCGAGCGAGCGAGGTTGTGCATGGAGATGATCCACGTCCGGCTGGTGAGCCTCCCTGACGGGCTGGGAGCCGAGCGTCCACCGGGGTGTATCGGTCGTCGGCTGCCGGCCGCCCACAGCCCGACGTTCCCAGCGGGCCGCATGGGGGACCCCGAATCGCACGGTCCGAGTCACTGGTGGTCGGCGCACGTCACCCGCATGGACAGGCCCAGTGGCACATCGACGTACGACGGTGCTTGCTGGTCTTGGTCGCCACCCGGCCGGGCCTCCGCGCGAGGTCGCGGCGCACCCTCGCGGCGACCCGTGACGCGTCGGGCGGAACCCGCGCTGTCGGAGTCTGTCCACCGACACCGACACCGACACCGACACCGACACCGGACCGGACCGGGAAAGGGCTGTCACCACACGGGGAGCAGGACCGGCCGGGAGAGGAAGCGAAAGACCGCCCATGGAGACGAAGCTTCAGGCGCTGCGCACTCCACGAGCCGCGGGAGTGGTGGGGATCATCTTCGCCCTGCTGCTCGCCGCGGCCATCATCATGGTCCGCGTGGCGATACCGGACGAGTCCGACTACGTGGGCAACAGCTGGGTCACCGACCCCTCGCGTCGGCGTACGGTACATACGGCGCTCAACCTCATTCCCTTCGCGGGCATCTTCTTCCTGTGGTTCATGGGCGCTGTGCGCGCCCGCATCGGAGCGGCCGAGGACCAGTTCTTCGCCATGGTCTTCCTGGGCAGCGGTCTGCTGTTCGTGGCGACTCTCTTCGGGGCCGCGGCGGCGGCCGGCGGCCTACTGGTCACGGCCGATGCCTCCGGGGCCGGCTCCAGGCCGCCAGGGTGGTCATTCGGCAGTCATGTCACCTACAGCCTCCTGACCACCTACGCGATGCGCATGGCCGCGGTATTCACCTTCACGACCTCCACCATCGGGCATCGGCTCGGAGTCCTTCCGCGCTGGCTTGCCCTCCTCGGCTATCTCGTAGCTCTGACGCTGCTCTTCGTCTCGCGCAGCATCGCCTGGGTCGAACTGGTCTTCCCCGTGTGGGCTCTCGTCGTCAGCCTGCACATTCTTGTGGCGAGTTTCCGCCCGGGGCCCGCAACCGTCGTGGCGTCCTGAGCGGTCCTTTCCCCGACGGTTCGAGCGCATCACCGTCCACACACGGCACCACCCGCGCTGGTCGCCGCGCCGATACTGGTCGGCGCCGACCAGTACACGACACCACGCGGCGACCTCCTGCGCACTGAAGGTCGGTCAAACGTCCTGTCCTCGGCCAGCCAGAAGCGGCTGCTGATGGAATCCGTCAGCGGAATGGATCGAGGCCGCCGCCGACAACCTCACACACACCTTCCTCACCACCCTCCTCCTCCCCGGCATCGGCACGATCGCCGAACTCGAACGCGCCCACACCCTCGGCGTCCGTCCTGACGCTCCCGCCGGTGCGACGCGCTCACGCCGAACCGGCCAGCCTCTGCCGCAGGGCGTCGTTGTCGTCGTGGTGGACGACCTCGTCGAAGCGCAGCCGCAGCCCGTGCTTGGCCAGCAGGCCGGCCACGATCGCGTCGAGCCGCTCGCGGTGTTCCTCGGTGCGGGCCTGTACGTATGCCTTGCGTACCTCGTCGGGTTCGTCGGCCAGGACCTGGTCCATGCGCTCGCGGATGTACCGCTTGAGGTTGATGTGCTCCATGAACACCTCGGTGATGCCGGCCTCGACGAGTTGCCCGAAGAGGTGGTCCAGGAGTTCGGGCTGGGCGGCGAAGTGGGGCAGGAGCGGGCCGACGAAGGCGAAGGTGGGAATGCCGGCCTCGCGCAGTTCCGTGAGGGTGCGCAGGCGGCGGGAGGCGAGGGGGGCGCGGACCTCCAGCCAGCGGCTGACCTTGTCGTCCGCGGTGGTCACGGTCATGCCGACCTCCGCCCGGGGCAGGCTGGTGAGCAGGTCGATGTCGCGGGTGACGACGGGCGACTTGGTCAGGATGCGGACCAGACCCGGGTACTCGACCGCCTTCAGCTCGCGCAGGATGCCCCGGGTGAGCCGGTAGCGCGTCTCGTGGCCCTGGTAGGGGTCGGTGACCGAGCTGAGCAGCATCGTGCCGTGGCGCTTGTGCTCGGGCATCCGGGCCAGCTCCTTGCGGGCCAGCTCGACGGCGTTCTTCTTCACGTACAGGTAGTCGCCCCACTCCTTGGCCGACCGGCCGAACTGCCGTCCGGCGAAAGAGGCGAAGCAGTACGCGCAGCCCAGAACGCAGCCGGTGTAGGGGTTGATCACGTAGTCGTTCGACGGGGTCTTCGACTTCTGGATCAGGGTCTTCGCCTCGATCTCGACCGGTTCCATGACGGGTTCCTCTCTGTTGCCGGGCCGCCCGCGCCGCGGTCGCGCCACGTTCCTGGGCCGCCCGCCGGGCGATGCGACTGGACGCCACACGTGCATCACAAGGAACAATAATCCCTGGAAGTTGATTCCATGGAATCTAAATGGTTTGCTGGGCGGGCGGCCGATCCGGCGCTTTGGTTGCCCGCCCCGGCAGGCAGGCCCCGTGGGGTCGTTCCGCCGGAGTGCGGCCGTCGCCCTCCGGATCGAGTCCGCCCTGGAGAGTTACCTTTGTCCCGATATGGGGCTGAGAGGAGTGAGTGTCATGACCGTTCCCGCCTTCAACTCGGTCGCCTGGTTCGAGTTCGGCACCGACCAGCCGGAGAAGGTCAAGGAGTTCTACGGGGAGCTCTTCGACTGGAACTACGTCCTCAACGCCGACACCCCGGGTGTCACCTACCACTCGGTGATGACGCCCGGTGCCCAGCAGCCGGCGGGCGGCGTGTGGGAGTCGGAAGGCAAGTTCCCCAACTACGCGATCTTCTACGTCCTCGTCCAGGACGTCGCCGCGACCGTCGAGCGCGCCGGCGCACTGGGCGCCGAGGTGCTCATGGAGCCGGTCTCCGACTCCGCGGGCTTCACCTTCGCCCGGCTGGGCGACACGGCCGGCAACCATTTCGGCGTCTTCTCGGCACCCGCCCCCTGACCGACCGCGCAGGCCACCGCACGGCACTCGCCCGACAACCACCCCCCTCGCACAAGAACCCAGGAGCAAACGACATGACCAGCGCGAACATCGACACCGCCCGCACCTACTTCCAGGCCGTCCAGACCGGAGACATGGCCGCTCTCGGTGAACTCCTCGACGCCGACATCGTCTGGCACCAGCCCGGCGCCAACCAGTTCTCCGGCGAACACAAGGGCCAGGCCGCGGTCTTCCAGATGCTCGGCAGCATGATGGAGGCCAGCCAGGGCACCTTCGCCATCGACAAGATCCACACCCTCATGGGCAACGGCGACCTGGTGGCCGCCACCATCCACTTCACCGGCCGTCACGGCGACGCGTCGATGAGCATGGACGGCGTCGACGTCCTGCGCATCGAGAACGGCAGGATCACCGAGATGTGGCTGTTCTCCGCCGACCCGGCCGCCGAAGACGCCTTCTGGGGCTAGAACCCGCGGTGTCCGAGGCCGAACTCGGCCTCGGACACCCACCAGTTGATCCATACGCACATGGAAGGCACCCGCATGCGGAAGATGACCGAGGAGCAGTGGCGTGCGTTCGTCACGCACGGCACCCGTACCGGCAAGCTGTCCACCGTCCGCGCCGACGGCAGCCCCCACGTGACACCGGTCTGGTTCCTCCTCGACGGCGACGACATCGTGCTCACCACCGAGAAGAACGGGGTCAAGGGCCGCAACCTCGCCCGCGACGGACGGTTCGCCCTCTGCGTCGACGAGGACCGCCCCCCGTACGCGTTCGTCCTCCTCCAGGGCCGAGCGACGATCTCCGAGGACCCGGAGGACATGGTGCGCTGGGGCGGCCTCCTCGGCGCCCGATACATGGGCGACGATCGCACGGAGGAGTACGCCGCACGCAACGGCGGTCCCGGGAACCTCCTCGTCCAGGGCCACATCGACAAAGTCATCGCCTTCGCCGGCATCGCCGACTGAAGCGTTGGGCTGATGGGTCGGGGGCTTGCGTTCTTCCGGCCCCGGCCCATCAGCCCATGGGCGCTGCGGAGCCCTCGCCGCTCACGATCTCGGTCCGCCGGGCCGCTTCGGCGCCCGCGCAGCCGACACCGGCGTCTGAGCGGCGGCCCTCCGCTCCGCGTCCAGGGCGCGTCCGGCCGCCCGCAGTGTGCTGAGGACCGCCGTCACCTCGCGTACCGACTGCTCGGGAATCACCGACCCGATCCGCAGTTCCAGCTCTTCCTCGAAGACCTTCAATGCCCCGTCCACCAGCTTGCGCCCCGCAGACGTCAACTCGACGATCGAGGAGCGGCGGTCGTTCGGATTGGCCCGCCGCGCACACAGGCCCGCCGCCTCCAGACGGTCGACGACTTTGCTCGTGCCGCCCACCGTGATCGAGAACTCCTCCGCGATGTCCTGGATCCGCCGCCCGGGCCGCCGCAGCAGCAGGTGCAGCACCTCGAACGAGGTCAGCGCCAAGTCGTACTCGGCCCGCAACCGCCCCTCGATGCCGTCCCACAACTCGATCTCCAGCGAGACGAGCTCCCGGTACAACAGCTTCAGGTCAGCGTCAGCCATCACTCATCTTCCGAAGAATTATCTTCCGCAGCTGGAAACTGTACCTGTCGCTGCTCCGGGCAATCCGCGCTCGCGCACGAACACGCTCGGTGCGAGGGCGCACGCGAGGCAGGCGACTTGTCCGTCCAGGACCTGGGCCCGGATCATCGATCCACAGCGAGCCCGGCAGCCGGCCGACCCGTAAACAGGTCCGTCCGGCCGGAGTTTGGTGATGACGACGCCGATCGCGCGGGCCCCGTACGACGCGGGCCCGTTCCCGGCCCTACGGGGCGGAGTTGCGGGTGATGGCGTGGCCGCCGCTGCACGACGGTCAGCCGCGGTGAACTCCCCGTCCTTCGCGCTGTTCCGATGCGTCACGCTGGGAGGAGGCCTGGCCGCCGACGCTGTTGCCCAACTCCTTCTGGGTACAGCCCGATTGCGGGAAATTCCCGAGACGCGCCTCAAGCCGGCGCCGATCTCGTCGGACACCTGCGTGATCGGGCGTTCGAGGTCCGGTGGTCTCGGCGCGCCGCCCCCGGCGGCTCGCTCGAGTCCTCCGCTCGGCGAGCCGCCGAGGAGCCCCTCGTAGGGGGTGCCGGCAGACAGCGTCTGCCTGCTCGGGTCAGTCGGCGCCCGCGGCCTGTGCGGCGACCAGTACCCCGACCCGGCTGCGGTACGCCTCGACCAGGTTGCCGCCGTTCGAACTGGGAAGTCCCTCCGCGCCGGCCCCGATCGACTGCAGGACCGTGTCGGCGCGGGCCTGAAGGTCCGCCACCTCCTCCGCGGTGTGCGGGTACAGCAGGTTGAGCCCGCGCTTGTCGCCGTCCGACAGGGTCTGCCCGTTGCCGGTCGGTGCGCAACTGCTCGGGGCGGACTTGTAGAAGAACGACGGGAACCGGTAGAGCATCACGGATTGCGGGTCGAAAGGCCCGGCGACCACATCCGGGTCGTCCTCGGTGCGAAGGTTGTGATCCACCTTCGCGCGCGGCCATCGGTTCGGCTCTCCCGCGAGGTACGTGTAGATGCCGGGGCGCCGACCTTGAGCGTCCGCCACGAAGACGCCGTTCCCGTCCTGTGTGGGAACATACCCGGCGTCGTCATCCCAACGGAACTCGACCTCGCAGGTGCCGCGCATGTTCTGGTGGGAGTGGTGGAATGCCAGTGCGTGCAGGAACTCGTGACGCACGGTGCCCTCCCACTGGGTGGGCCGGTTCACCGCGTAGCGCCCGAGGTTCAGGCTGCGCTGGCCCGGATTGCCCCCGACCTGACCGCCTGCCGCGCCGATGGTGCGATCCGTGCTGTCGGTGCCGACCAGGGAGAAGTAGCCCTGCATGTCGAAGCTGACCCGGATCTCAGCGGCGAAGGCGGTGTCGGCCGTGCTCCATCGTCGGAACGTTCCGGTCGCCTCGTCGTGGCCGAAGTCGAGTTTCAGGTTGCAGGCGTCGGTGATCTGCGCCGTCGCTCCTGCGATGTCCGCGTGCAGTTGTTCGTCCCCGTCGAGAAACGCGACCCGCACGGTCGAACCGGGTGTCCACCGTGCGATGTCGGTGACGAGGAACTCCAGGCCACCGCTGGCCGATGCACGCCTCCAGCGATCCCGCACTTCGATCGCCGCGACGACGTCATCCGGGAGAGATTCGAGTTCCATGGCGCATCCTTTCGCATCACATTCGGAACGGTTTCCCCGACCGCTCTGACAATGGATGGGTTGCTCGGCTCGACGCACGAGCGGGCCAACATGGGAAGCTCACATTCCAGTATGGTCCGATTGAAATTATTGTGCGACTGTATTGTCGTTTTGGGTGATTTGGTATTCATCGGAATCCCTCACGTGCACGGGAGTGCGCGGGATACGCGCTCGAAGCATCCGATGCGCGACATGGAGTCGCACCCACGGCCGGCCTCCGTAGGGAGACAGCGTCCCCCGGGCGGCCACCAGTTGCGTGACGGCTACCGGACCCGGCCGACCGGTCCAGGGGCGGAGAGGCGGAGGGTGGTCACGAGTGCAGGACCACCCTTCCATCTCTGACCGGCCGTCAAGCCCGGCGGGTCGTCCCAGCCGAATGAGGGGCAACGTGATCACCGACGACACCGGTCGGCACCGGTGACGGAACGGCAGACTCAGCCGCCGAGGTGGCTGCCGATCGACCGGGCGACGTCGGGGTGGGCGAGGTACTCGACGATGCTGTGCGCACGGTCGCGGGCGTTGACGACGGCGAGGTCGGACAGTCCGTCCGCCCAGTCGTCGCCCAACGGGCATCCGATGGCCACCGCGTCGGTCGGGCACCAGACGTTGAGCCAGTCCGCCACGACGTCCGGACGCTTCGGCCCGCCGACGAGCAGCCTGCTGTACACGCTGTCCAGTCCGAGGGGACTGCCCGCCGTGGTCAGATGGACGAGGTCCACCCCGGGGGACAGCCGTGTGGTGAGATCCAGGCCGACGACCGTGCCGAGGCTGTGACTGACCAGCACCACTTCTCCCGCGTCCGGCATCGTCTCCAATACACAGCCCAGGACCTCCTCCCGGATGCGCTGGTCGTCGAGGTACGCGGCCACGTCACGGAAGACCAGGGCGATCGCCCACGCATCGAGGTCGCTCCTGGCGGCCAGCCAGCTCAGCCGCTTCTGCAGGGCCCCGACCACGTCACCCATGCCGATCCGTTCGGTGGCCAGCCGGCTCTCGTGCGGCATGTCCCACTTCGTGGCCGCCTCGCCGATGATCTCCTCGTACACCGCGCGGGCGGTGGGGGCGGTCGGTGCGACCGCCTCCGCCGCCCTGGCGGTCGGCGCCTCGACGAGGTGGGGGACGGCCTCATGCGCGGTCAGGGCCTGCACCAGTCTGTCGCCGTAGTACGGGAACCAGACGTCCGCCGGGTCGACCGGTGGAAGACCGGCGCGGACGAGCCCCTGGTTGAGTCCGGCCGTCCAGTCGCGGCGCAGGTTCTCGGGCACCAGGCCTTCCTGGGAGCGACCGTGCAGGAAGACCAGATGCCGTCTGCCGCCGAACGCGCCCTCCCGGGCGCGCAGGCCCGCCCGCGCGGGGACCCTCTCGACGGCCGGGGGCGACGCCGCGACGGCCGGA
>NZ_LRTR01000533.1 GCF_001550375.1 Streptomyces europaeiscabiei
CCCCCCCCCCCCCGCCCCGCCCCGCCCGTCGACCAACTGTGGGGCGCGCCGTACCGGGAGTCCCGGCCGTCACCTGAGGGCACTCCTCAGTGACGCCGAAGGCGCCCCCACCCCGGTGGTGCAGACAGCTCCGATTCCAGCTCGCGCAGCCGGGACCGTACCGCCGGTGTCGGTCGTACGGCGGCGAGCGCCCGCCACACCTCCAGGTCCTCCTCGCCCCAGGGGGCGTGTGCCCAGTCCGCCAGCAGGTCGGGATCGCGGCGGGCTATCAGGGCGGTGCGCAGCCCGTCGGCGAGCCTGTGCCGCAGTCGTACGACGGCCGGGGCCTGGGAACCCGGCAGCAGCGGACCTCCGTACGCCGACGCGGCCGCCGTCACCGCGCCCGTCTCCAACCTCCGTTCCACGACCGACACATCGGACTCGACCAAAACCGTGAGCCGATACGGCCGTGACCCCAGCAACCCGGGCCCGAGCAGCCGCCGCAGCCGGGCCAGTTCGGCCCGCAGCGTCACCGGCGTCACCGACTCGTCCTCGTACAGCGCGCACAGCAACTCGTCGCCGGACAGTCCCTCCGGGTGCCGGGCGAGCAGTACCAGAATCTCGCTGTGCCGGCGGCTGAGCCTGATTTTTCGTCCGCCGACGACCAGTTGGGCCTCGTCGCGGCCCAGAGCCGCCAGTTCGAGTGCGTCGGCCGAAGCCCCGGGTGGGGTGAGCAGCGCGAGCTGGGACTCGGCTGCCCTCGCCACCGCCTGGACGAAGCCGAGACTGTGCGGATGCGCCAGGCCGTCGCCGCCCGTGATGTCGATGGCGCCGAGCACCCGCCCGGTGCGCGGATCGTGCACCGGCGCAGCCGCGCACGTCCACGGCTGCACCCGTCGTATGAAGTGCTCGGCCGCGAAGACCTGCACCGACCGGTCCAACGCGACCGCGGTGCCCGGCGCGTTCGTCCCGACCGCGGACTCCGACCAACGCGCCCCCGGCACGAAGTTCATCCGGTCCGCCCGCCGTCTGGTCGCGGCATCCCCCTCCACCCACAGCAGCCTGCCCTGCGCATCGCACACGGCCAGTAGATGCTCGCCGTCCGAGGCGAACGTGCCCAGCAACTCGCGGACCAACGGCATCACCCGGGCCAGCGGATGCTCCGCGCGGTAGGAACCGAGGTCGCCGTCCGTCAGCTCCACGCGCGCGGTGCCCTCCGGCCCGACACCCGCCCTCGCCGAACGCCGCCACGAGTCCGCCACCACGGACCGCACCGGTCGTGCCACCGTGCCCTGCTGCGTGAAAGCCTCATGGGCGCGGCGCAGCACCCGCACCCGCTCGACGGGGTCGGCTCCCGGCTCCAGAGCCACCCATGGATCGCTCAACTCGGCCTCCCCGGAAAGCATGCACAGCTGGGACCATCGTCACCGCCGAACACACGCCCGACAAGCCGCGCGACCCCGCGGGACGGCGCGGACGGCCTCGGCCCGCGTCGGCCCCGCCGCCCGGGGCGACGTCGGCCCGGACGGCGTCAGGCGGCGTTGACCAGGCGTATGTAGCGGTCCCAGTCCCAGTGAGGCCCCGGATCGGTGTGATCGGTGCCCGGCACCTCGTGGTGGCCGATGATGTGGGCGCGGGTCTTCGGCATGCCGTACATGTCGCAGATCGCCGAGGTGAGAGCCGCCGACTGCTCGTACATGGCGCCGGTGAAGTACTCGGGCCGGTCCACCCAGCCCTCGTGCTCGATACCTATGCTCCGCGCGTTGTACTCCCAGTTGCCCGCGTGCCAGGCGATGTCGCGCTCACGGACGCACTGGGTGACCCGCCCGTCGGCCGACCGGAGCACGTAGTGCGCGGAGACCTGTTTCGCCGGGTTCCAGAAGACGGGCATGGTGTTCTTGTACGTCGTCTGCGTCACGTGGATGATCACCAGGTCGACGGGTTGGCCGGTCGGGCGGTCGGCCGCGGTGTAGTTGGCCGCGCTCGCCGGATCCCACCGGGCGGGCGTGTGGTCGACGGCCGGAGGCTGGGCGTCGGCCTGCGGGCTCGGGAGCAACGTGTAGGGGATCGCGGCGAGGGCGGTGCCCTGCAACAGCCGTCGCCTGCTCGGCAGCGGCCTGGCTCGCTCCATCTGGTCCGCCTTTCAGGGGATGGGATTGATGGGATTCCACTCGGACGTCGTCACTCGAAGACGCGTCCGTGCGTCGAACGGCTGCGCCTCACGTGAATCACGGTACGGCGATTACCGATCGGGCTGTCCGGGCGTGTGGAAAACGGTGGAAAAGCAGCGAGTTGTGGATAACTTCCTCACCCGGAAGGGGGAAGTGGCTGCGCAGGCCCATGAACGATGGTGCGCGGCGGCTGCGTTACCGCCGTACCCCGACCGTCGCCGGATCGTCCAGCACAGCCCGCACCACCGAGTGGGCCGCACCCAGGAGTGGTCCCTCGGAGCCCAGCCGGGACACGGCCACGGCACATGCCGGACCGGCCGTCCGGCGCGCCAACTCCCGTTCCAGCGAGGGCAGCAACCAGGGCGCGAGTGCGGCCAGGGCGCCGCCCAGCACCACGGTCTCGGGGTCCAGCAGATTGACGGCGCCGGTCAGCGCGATGCCCAGTGCCGTGCCGGCGCCGCGCAGGGCCCGGTGCACGTCCTTGTCGCCGGCCGCGGCCCGTTCCGCGAGGAACTCGACACGATGCTCGCCCGGTTCCAGCCCGGCCGCCCGCAGCACGGCCTCCTCACCGGCGTACTGCTCCAGACAGCCGCGGCCACCGCACGCGCAGGCGGGGCCCTCCGGGCGCACGGGCACATGCCCCAGCTCGCCCGCGAAACCACGAGTCCCGCGGAGCAGCCGGCCGTCCACGACCACCGCGCCACCGATGCCGATCTCCGCGGAGACATGCAGGAAGTCCGGCGGTGTGCCGTCGCCGAGCCAGAGTTCGGCGAGGCCGCCGAAGTTGGCCTCGTTGTCCACGGTCACCGGCAGACCGCCGGGCAACAGGGCGCCCAGGTCCGTGTCGTGCCAGTCGAGGTTGGGGGCGCGGACCACGGTTCGGGCGTCGCTCGCCACCAGCCCGGGCACGGCGACCGCGAGCCCCGCCGGCCACAGGCCGTCGCGCTCCGCCTCGGCGACGACCCGCCGGACGAGCTCGGTCAGGTCGCCGATGACCGGCTCGGGCGACCGGCCGCGGTTGGTGCCGTGCCGTACCGCCCGGGCCCGCACCTCACCGCGTAGGTCCACGGCGCAGACCGCGAGGTGGTCGACACCGATCTCCGCGCCGATTCCGGCGGGGCCGCGCCGGCTGAGGGCGAGCGCCGAGCCGGGCCGGCCGACCCGGCCGGGTCGCTCGGGGCCCAGTTCCTCCAGGAGTCCCGAGCGGATCAGCTCGTCCACCAGCGTCGACACGGCGGCCCGGGTGAGGCCGATGCGCGAGGCGACGGCGGCCCGGGACAGCGGTCCCTCGGCGTTGACGGAATGCATGACCCGGGAGAGGTTGCGGCGGCGCATGCCCTGCTGGTTGTCGGGCAGGCGACGGCCGGAGCCGCCCGTGTGGGTCTCGTGCAGCGGTGCGGTCATGCCTCCCCCGGCTCCCGTCGGTGTGTCCTGGTGGGCGTTCTGTAGATCATGCCGGAACCGGATTTTCCCACGTCGGACACCCCCTGGCCCGGTCAGCTGCCGCCCGGTTCACGCTCCAGCAGCGGTGCCGCGTCGGACAGTACCCCGGAGATCCTGGCGAGTGTCTCCTCGTCCCGCTCCACGGCCTCCAGCACCGGCCCCCGGGCGGTGTCCCAGCGGCGGGCGACCGCGGCCGGGTCCTCGCCGGTGAGCAGCCCGGCGGCCTGCGCGGCGGCGCCCAGTGCGACCAGTTCCTTGGCCTCGGGCACCTGCACGGTGCGCCCCGACAGGCGACGCACGGTCTGCTGCCAGGCCGTGCCGCGCGCGCCCCCGCCGATGAGCAGCAGTGGCGCGGAGGTGTCCGCGTCGGCGTCGAGCACCAGGTCGAGGGCGCCGAGCAGCGAGTGGACGGCGCCGTCGTAAGCGGCCTGGAGCAGCTGTCCGCCGGTCGTGTCGTGCCGCAGTCCGTGCAGCAGGCCCGAGGCGTGCGGCAGGGCCGGGGTGCGCTCGCCGTCCAGGTAGGGGAGGAGGGTGACACTCGTGCCGGGCTCGACGGCCTCACGGTCCAGGCCCAGCAGGGCGGCGACCCGGTCTACGGCCTGGGTGCAGTTCAGCGTGCAGGCCAGCGGCAGCCAGCCCCCGTGCGCGTCGGCGAATCCCGCCACCGTGCCGGTCGGATCCGCCGGGCGGTGCCTGGAGACGGCGTACACCGTGCCGGAGGTGCCGAGGCTCAGCACCGGGGTGCCGGGGCGCAGCCCGAGCCCCAGCGCGGCGGCCGCGTTGTCACCGGTACCGGCGGCGACCAGGGTGCCCTTGGCGAAGGGCAGATCGTGGGCGTCCCGTACGGTCCCGGCGACCTCGCCCGGCCGGACCACACGGGGCAGCAGTGCCGGGTCCAGCCCCACCCGGTCGAGGACCTCCGCGTCGTACGCCTCGGTCGCCGACGCCCACCACCCCGTGCCGGAGGCGTCGCCGCGGTCGGTCGTGCCCTGACCGGTGAGGCGTTCGGTGAGGTAGTCGTGCGGGAGGCGCACGGCGGCGGTCGCGCGGACCGCCTCGGGCTCGTTCTCGGCCAGCCAGGCCCACTTCGTGACGGTGAAGGACGGGCCCGGCACACTGCCGGCGCGTTCCGCCCAGGCCTTCGCGCCGCCCAGCTCCTCCACCAGACGGGCGGCCTGCGGTGCCGAGCGCACGTCGTTCCACAGCAGCGCCGGACGGACCGGCTCGCCCTGGGCGTCGAGGGTGACGAGGCCGTGCTGCTGGCCGCCGATCGACACCGCCGAGGCCTCGCGCGCCGCTTCCCCGCACTGGTGCAGCGCCTCGCGCAGCGCGTCCCACCACTGCCGGGGATCGCTCTCCCGGCCCGCGCCGGAGGACACGGTGTGCGGTGCCTGTCCGCTCGCCACCACCCGTCCGGTCGTCGCGTCGACGACCAGGGCCTTGGTGGACTGTGTGGACGAGTCCACACCGACGACGAGCGGACCCTCGGCTGCTGACATCGGGCTCTTCCTCTCACGCGGCTCATGACTGCCGCTGATGCGGCCGACGTCTCGGTCCGGCGACATCTTGCCTTCCCGGAGACGCGTCCGCATACTAATTTGTAAATCGCCATGACGAAATAGTCGGAGCGCAAGGAGCCGCGGCATGAACTACCAGCCCACCCCCGACGACAGGTTCACCTTCGGCCTGTGGACCGTCGGCTGGCAGGGAAGGGATCCGTTCGGCGACGCCACCCGGCGCGCCCTCGACCCGGTCGAATCGGTGCAGCGTCTGGCGGAGCTCGGCGCCTACGGTGTGACCTTCCACGACGACGACCTGATCCCCTTCGGGTCCTCGGACAGTGAGCGCGAGGAGCACATCAAGCGCTTCCGTGCGGCCCTGGACACGACCGGCATGACCGTGCCCATGGCCACCACCAACCTGTTCACGCACCCCGTCTTCAAGGACGGAGCGTTCACTGCCAACGACCGCGACGTCCGCCGGTACGC
This sequence comes from Streptomyces europaeiscabiei, assembly GCF_001550375.1. Lineage (GTDB taxonomy): Bacteria > Actinomycetota > Actinomycetes > Streptomycetales > Streptomycetaceae > Streptomyces > Streptomyces europaeiscabiei. The sequence goes on from NZ_LRTR01000533.1 coordinate 5,582, forward strand.
GCTGCGCAAGACGATCCGCAACATCGACCTGGCGGTCGAGCTGGGTGCCAAGATCTACGTCGCCTGGGGCGGCCGCGAGGGCGCCGAGTCCGGCGCCGCCAAGGACGTCCGGGACGCGCTCGACCGCATGAAGGAGGCCTTCGACCTCCTCGGCGAGTACGTGACCTCCCAGGGTTACGACCTGAAATTCGCGATCGAGCCCAAGCCGAACGAGCCGCGCGGCGACATCCTGCTCCCCACGGTCGGCCATGCCCTGGCCTTCATCGAGCGCCTGGAGCGCCCGGAGCTGTACGGCGTCAACCCCGAGGTCGGCCACGAGCAGATGGCCGGGCTGAACTTCCCGCACGGCATCGCCCAGGCCCTGTGGGCGGGCAAGCTCTTCCACATCGACCTCAACGGCCAGTCCGGCATCAAGTACGACCAGGACCTCCGCTTCGGCGCGGGCGACCTGCGCTCCGCCTTCTGGCTGGTCGACCTCCTGGAGACCGCCGGTTACCAGGGCCCCAAGCACTTCGACTTCAAGCCGCCGCGTACCGAGGACTTCGACGGTGTGTGGGCGTCGGCCGCGGGCTGCATGCGCAACTACCTGATCCTCAAGGAGCGTGCGGCCGCCTTCCGCGCGGACCCGGCGGTCCAGGAGGCTCTGCGTGCCGCACGGCTGGACCAGCTGGCCCAGCCCACGGCCGCCGACGGCCTGCAGGCCCTGCTCGCGGACCGTACGGCCTTCGAGGAGTTCGACGCCGAGGCCGCCGCCGCTCGCGGCATGGCCTTCGAGCAGCTCGACCAGCTGGCGATGGACCACCTGCTGGGTGCGCGCGGCTGATCACGCGCGCGTGGGGAGGCCCTTTCCGCTGACGGGGCAGGGGCCTCCTCCCGCCCCGGCCGGGCTCCGGTCTCGGCCGCCTCCTGTGCCTCCTTCGTTCGATCCCTGCACGGAATTCTCCGGAATCATGCGATCCGGGGCATGAGTCCGTATCAACCTCCGCGCAGGGCTCGCGCCTTGGCCGCTTCGCGGCGACTCTGGTCGTATGGGCATGCCGCCGTCACCGTCCCATCCGCCCCGGCCGCCGGACGGCACACCGCCGTCCGGCAGCGGTGGGTTCGGGCCGCCATCAGGGGGCTACGGCCCGCCGCCGGGCGATCCGGCCGGGGCACACGCACCACCGCCCGGGGGCTTCGGTCCGCCTTCACAGGGTGGTGGCCTGCCTCCTTCGAGGCAGGGTGGTGGCCGGCAGCCCCCGGGTCAGGGCGGGGGCTGCCGGCCACCCGATCCGCCCAGAGGGCCACCTCCCGGCGGGCGCCGCAAGGTCGCGCTCATGGTGCTTGCCGTGATCGTCGCCCTCGGCGCCGTCGTCGCCGTCCTACTCGCGGCCACCGGGGGCGAGGGATCGCCGGACGAGAAGACGCCGGGCGAGACCGGCCGCGGGTCGAGCCCTTCGCCCACCCCGTCCCTGAGCCTCCCGTCCTCACTGCCCAGCGACCTTCCGACGCTGCCCTCGGGCATCCCGAGCGCTCTGCCGAGTGACCTGCCCAGCGAGTTCCCGAGCGAGTTCCCCAGCGACCTTGGCTCCCTCTTTCCGGCCCCGGTCGGCGACGCCGGGTGAGAAAGGCCGCCGAACCGCCGGGCCGAGGTGAGGACGCCCACGCGCGCGTGGACCGCATGTGGCTCCGCGCGGACCGAAGGTCGGCTCCCGCGCGTGCGGCATCCGCCCCGCACGCCCAGGAGGGTGGTCTCACTCGCCCGGACCGGCTTCAGGCGTCGGTTTCGGCGCCGGCCGAAGCCAGCGCCGTCGCCGGATCGTGCGCCGCCGGGCCGGCGGGCGCC
>NZ_LRTR01000534.1 GCF_001550375.1 Streptomyces europaeiscabiei
TGGCGGGCGCCCACCGGCCCCGCTCCTTGCGGTAGGGCCACCAGCGGCCGTCCCGTCCCAGGCGCAGCTGGGCCGAGCCGTCGGCCACGGTCCAGCGGTTGTGCGCGGACCGCAGCACGGGTCGCTCGTCCGCGTCCCAGGCCGTGTCCAGAGCGGCACGCGCGCGTGCGAGCGATTCCGCCTGCATGTGCCATTCCTCGTCCAGTACGGCGAGCCCCGCCACCCCGCCGTACCGCCAGGCACGGACGGCCAGCGCCAGCCCTTCCCCGCCCCGCTCGGAACCCCGGCGGAGCCGGGCCCCGATGCTCGGCCCCGGATCGCCGGAGGCCAGCCGCACCGTGTCCTGATGGAGCGTCAACTCGTCGTCCAGTGGCTGCTGCTCGTGTCCGGGGCGGAGAGCCTCGGACAGCATCCGGTGGGCCTCCCCGGCTGTCTGCGCCGCCAGGAACTCGAGCGCGGTCGGATCCACCCCGGGCGCGGGCGGGGCCTCGGTTTCCAGTGAGGCCGGCAGACCGGGTTCCACCGGAGGCCGGGGCGGCTCGGGGAGCGGCGGAAGGATCTCGCCCGCCGCGAACGCCTCGGCGGCGTCCACCCCGTCCCAGCGTCTGTCCCGGAGACCTTCCGGCGTCATCTCCCCGTCCGTGTCCGCCACGGGAGCGATGCTGCGTACCTGGAGTGCGTCCAGGAGCGCGCGCTCGGCGCGGCCCCGCATCAGCAGCAGGACGAACGGGTCCTGGTCCAGCAGCCGGGCCACCTGGTAGCACAGGGCCGCGGTATGACCGCAGTGGTCCCAGGCGCCGCAGTCGCACTCCGCCTCCAGATCACCGAGGCCCGGCAGCAGCTCGACTCCGGCGGTCGCGGCGTCCTCGACCAGGTGCGGTGGCATCTCGCGGTCGAGCAGGGCGGCGATGTGCCCGGCCCGCTCGGCCGCCATGCCCAGGAAGCGGTCCCATTGGTCCTCGGACAGCTCCTGAAGCAGGACGTCGGCGCGATGGGCGGTGCCGTCGCGGTCCTGGACGACGGCGGTGACGCGCCCGGGGCGCACCGACACCGCGCCCACGGCTCCCGCGCGTGCGAGCCTGCGCCCCGCTTTCACCTGCGCCCCGTCCAAAGCCGCGTCCTCGAGCGCCTTCAACCAGGCCCGGCCCCACCACGTCTGCGCAAAACCCCGCCCACTGACTGGAGCCGACGCCGCGAACGTGCGCTCGTTGTCATGCTCCGTACGTTCTGTCATCGTGCGCCCCCTCGAAGTTCCACCAGGTCGGCCAGTTCGGCGTCGGACAACTCGGTGAGCGCCGACTCGCCGCCGCCCAGCACCGCGTCGGCGAGCTCCCGCTTGCGCAGCAGCATGTCCGCGATGCGGTCCTCGATCGTTCCCTCCGTGATCAGCCGGTGCACCTGCACCGGCCGCGTCTGACCGATGCGGTACGCCCGGTCCGTGGCCTGCGCCTCCACAGCCGGGTTCCACCAGCGGTCGTAGTGCACGACATGCTCGGCCCGGGTCAGGTTCAGACCCGTGCCGGCGGCCTTCAACGACAACAGGAAGACGGGTACTTCGCCGTCCTGGAAGCGCTCGACCATCGCCTCGCGCTCGGGGATCGGTGTCCCGCCGTGCAGGAGACGTGTGGGCACACCACGCGTCGCCAGGTGGCGTTCCAGCAGGCGTGCCATGCGGACGTACTGCGTGAACACAAGGACGCTCGCCCCCTCGGAGAGGATGGTGTCCAGCAGCTCGTCCAGCAGCTCCAACTTCCCGGACCTGCCCGGGATCCGGGGCCGCTCCTCCTTGAGGAACTGGGCGGGGTGGTTGCAGATCTGCTTGAGCCCGGTCAACAGCTTCACGATCAGTCCGCGCCGTTCCATGCCGCCGGCATCGGCGATCTCCGCCATGGTCTCGCGGACCAACGCCTCGTACAGCCCAACCTGTTCCCCGGTGAGCGACACGGCCCGGTCGGTCTCGGTCTTCGGCGGGAGCTCCGGCGCGATGCCCGGGTCCGACTTGCGGCGGCGCAGCAGGAACGGCCGTACGAGCCGGGAGAGCCGCTCCGCCGCGACGGGATCCCGCCTGCCCTCGACGGCCTGCGCGTACCGGGTCCGGAAGGTACCGAGCCTGCCGAGGAGGCCCGGAGTGGTCCAGTCGAGGATCGCCCACAGTTCGGACAGGTTGTTCTCCACCGGCGTGCCGGTGAGCGCCACTCGCGCGCGTGCCCCGATCGTGCGCAGTTCCTTCGCCGTGGCCGAGTAGGGGTTCTTCACGTGCTGGGCCTCGTCCGCCACGACCATGCCCCAGGGCACGCCGGCCAGTCGGGGCGCGTCGAGCCGCATCGTGCCGTACGTGGTGAGGACGAACTCCCCGTCGGCGAGCGCGTCCAGGCTGCGCCCGGCCCCGTGGAAGCGGCGCACCGGCACTCCTGGCGCGAATCTCTCGATCTCCCGCTGCCAGTTGCCCATCAGGGAGGCCGGACAGACCACGAGGGTGGGCCCCGCCGACGAGGTGTCCGCCTGCCGGTGCAGATGCAGGGCGATCAGGGTGATGGTCTTGCCCAGGCCCATGTCGTCGGCGAGGCAGCCGCCGAGCCCCAGGGAGGTCATCCGGGCCAGCCAGCCGAGGCCACGCAGCTGGTAGTCCCGCAGTGTCGCGGCGAGCCCGGACGGTTGCCCGACCGGCTCCTGCGCCTCGGGGTCCGCAAGCTGTTCCCGAAGCGTCGCCAGCCACCCCGTGGGCCGCACATCGACCATCCGGCCGTCGACCTCCGTCGAGCCCGTCAGAGCGGCGCTGAGTGCGTCGACGGGCGACACCTTGCGGTCCTGCTGCGCTCGGGCGTGACGGATCGCCTCCGGGTCCACCAGGACCCACTGGTCGCGCAGTCGCACCATGGGGCGGTTCGCCTCCGCGAGCAGGTCCAGTTCCTGCCGGGTGAGCCGCTGGTCGCCCAGGGCGAACCACCAGCCGAAGGCGAGCGGCGCGTCGGACGACAGATACGGCGTGTCCGACGTGGCCTTGTCAGGGCCCTGCTCTTCGTCCGGTGGGCCGATGATCGCGCGGGCGGTCAGCTTGCGCGCCAGCTCCTTCGGCCAGTGCACGTCGACGCCGGCCGCCGCCAGTAGCCGGGCGCCCTCGCCGAGCAGGTCGGTGACCTCCTCGTCGGCGAGTTCCACGACGTCGGGCACGGCTGCCGAGAGCAGCGGGGTGAGCGGGGCCCAGGCGCGGGCCGCGCGGCGCAGC
>NZ_LRTR01000535.1 GCF_001550375.1 Streptomyces europaeiscabiei
GGCACGCGCGCGCGAGAGCACCGGGAGCGCGGCGCGCACCGGGAGCGACACGGCGGGCACGGTCACCTCTTCGACGCCCTCACCGCCGGGCAGGACGACCGTCAGCTCCCCGGGGGAGCCGGGCGCGACGAGGGGCGGTGCCGAGCCGTCCGACCGCCAGAAGGCGACGTGACCGGCGCGGGCAGGATCCGCGGCCACGAACACGGCGCGGCAGCGGATCAGTTCGAAGATTTCGGAGAGGGCTGCCACGGAGATCGTCGGCACAGGGATATTGGACTCCTCAAATTTGACTACCGTATCCAGAATCGCCGAGGATACATCACTTCAAACGTCCGGCCGGCAGGTCGTGGAGTGACGTGAGTCACTTTTCCCGCACGGTGGCGGGGGCATCTCAGGGTTGTACGGGGGTTCGACTCAGGGACGTGTCAGGGTCGTGGTCCGGAACTGCGGGGGGCCCGCTCCCGTTCTCAGAACAGAGAGCGGCAGTGGCCGCGAAGGAGGCGACGGAGATGTCGAAGAGCACGAAGATCGTCGCGGGGGGTGCGGCAATCGGGATCGTCCTGCTGATCCTGTTGCCCTTCCCCTTCTGGGCCAATCTCCTGATAGTCCTGGGGATCCCCACGGCCGCGTACCTCGCGCTGGACCCCTCGCAGCGCCGCAGGCTGCGTCGGGTCGGCCGCAAGGAGCTCGGTCGCTGAGGCGCCGCCGGCCCGCGCGTGCGGGCCGGCGCATCGGCTCAGTTCGGGCGTACGGCGATTTTGTCGAGGGACTCCAGGAGGCCGGGCAGCTCCGGCCCCCGGCCCACCGGCAGCACTTCGCCGGGTTCGTCGTCGAGAAGGACGAACGCGATGTCGTCGGTCCTGGCCACCAGCGACCAGCCGGGACCGTCGGCACGGAGGGTCCGGGCGTCGCCCGGCGCGAACGAGGAGCGCACCCGCCCAAGAGGCGGAGGGGACTCCACGTACGCGCGTGCCTCCGCGAGAACGCGCCGGATGCCCGTGCGAGGGATGCCCCGGTCGCCCTCACCGGAGTCCGTCGCCGCCGACGCGTCACCGGTCGCCGACCGGCTCGCGCCGTCCTGCCCGGCGAACGCGGAGTCGTCGATCTGCTCCCGCCACCTGGCCCACTGCAGTGCGATCTCGTCGGCGCCCAGACGCCGCTGGGCGGGACCCCAGGTGCCTGTGTCCGGTGGGCTCAGCGGTGGCAGGTCCGAGACCTCCGGGTCGGGGTCGTGAGGGGCGGGCACCCCCGGGGCTGCGACGGCCACCGCGAGGGGCCAGCCGGGCAGCGCGGCCACGACCGAGTCCTCGTCGGGTGACAGGTCGTACTCCATGCCGCAGTCCCACGACGCGATGGCCACGGCGACCAGCGACACGTCGTCCACAGCCACCGTCCACCGGGCACCCTCACCGTCCTGGCCCAGGACGATTCCGTACCCGTCGGCGAGCGGCGCGAGGCCGAGGGCCGCGCAGGCCTCCGGATAGTCGTCGCCCAGCACGCTGGGGAAGTTCGCGGGCGTGAGCAGTACCGCCGTCAGCACATACAGCGCGTCGTCGTCCCCGGCGGTGACGGCGTCATCGTCCGTCCCGGCCATCCCGGCCTCCCCTGGCTCTCGCTCGTCCGTCGGCGCACCCTAATGCGCCCGACGGGCCCTTGTCACGAGTGTGAACCCCGTGCGGAGCTGCGGTGACCGGGTGGATCGGGGCGAATCGGCCGGAGATCCTCAATCGTTCAGGCGGCGGGCAGCCCCAGAAGTGACCGCGCGACCGTCTGCGGCGACTCGTCCCGCTCCCGTGCGAGCGCGATGACCGCCCGGCACGCCAGCTCGCTGACCCCGAACGACAGGGCCTCGGGCGACACCCAGGTCACGGCCTCGTCGATCTGCTCCTGGTCGTCATCGGCGCACGCCGAGATGTAGGCGGCGGCTGCCTCGAACAGGTTGTGCGTGCGCTTCGCCTCCTGTGCGGTGCTCTCGGTGTGCAACGAGTCGAAAAATCTGCCGAAGGACTTGCGAGCATTTTCGAACATATGGGCTACCTACCCCCCGCGTCGGTATCACAGCCGTCCTACTCAACGTAGAGACGGAGCTGCGGCCGCAGAAGAGGGGAGGGTGGGGTGAAGCCCTGCGAGCGGCACATTCAGGACTCGGTGTGGCGGGTCCCTCCTGGACGGCGCCGGGGCTCAGCCGACGCGCGCGGCGAGCGCGAGGAAGCGGGTGTTCTCGTCGACGTACGACGTCATGTGCCAGCCGGAAGCGGTCAGCAGCGGACCGAGGTTCGCCTCGGCGCGCAGGTCGGCCGGGGTGATCTGGCGCCCCTGACGCGCCGCGAGCGCCGCGCGGCCGATGGGGTGGAAGAGCGCGAGTGTGCCGCTCGGCCGGACCACCCTCGCCAGCTCCCGCAGGTTCTCGGTGGGGTCCGCGAGATGCGCGACGAGGCCGGCGGCGAACACCGCGTCCAGTGACTCGTCACGCAGCGGCAGCCCGGCCACGTCGGCGAGCAGCAGCTGCCCGTCGCGGTCCCGTCCGGCCCGTACGGCGGCCTCCAGCATGGCGGGTGTCAGATCCGCCCCGAGCACCACTCCGGAAGGCCCCACGGCGGCGCGCAACGGCGTCAGGGCCCGCCCCGTACCGCACCCCGCGTCGAGCACCCGGTCACCCGCGCCCAGACCGAGCTCGGCGACCGCTGCGGCATAGGCGGGTCCGTCGTCGGGGAACCGGGTGTCCCAGTGGGCCGCCCGTGCCGTGAAGAACTCCTGGACGTGTGTGTGGTCGTCGCTCATGCTCCGCATGATCCCTCACCGGAAAGGTCCGGGAAACGACGCACACGTTCGGGCGGCAGGCGATCGTTCCAGTGCATATATGCGCCACATTCCAGCACCTTTCGAAATGCGCCCCCTCCGTGCTCCCGTGCCCCCACTAGCGTCCCGGAGCCATGGGACACCTGGACCACGCCACCTTCGGCTGGCTGACCCCCGCGCTGTCGTACGTCATGGCCTCCATCGGCGCCGCGCTCGGCCTGCGCTGCACGGTCCGCGCGCTCGGAACGACCGGCAGGTCCCGCCGCAACTGGCTCGTGACCGCGGCCTCGGCGATCGGCACCGGCATCTGGACCATGCACTTCGTGGCGATGCTCGGCTTCGGCGTCAGCGGCACCGAGATCCGCTACAACGTGCCACTGACCATCCTGAGCCTCCTCGTCGCCATGATCGTGGTCTGTGCCGGAGTCTTCGCCGTCGGCTACAGCCAGGACCGCGCACGGGCGCTCCTTCTGGGCGGGCTGACCACCGGCCTGGGCGTCGCGAGCATGCACTACCTGGGCATGGCGGCCGTTCGGCTGCACGGTGACGTGACCTACGACCCGGCACTCGTAGCGCTCTCCGTCGTGATCGCCGTGGTCGCGGCGACCGCCGCCCTCTGGGCGGCACTCAACATCAAGTCGCCCATCGCGGTCACCGTCGCGTCCCTGGTCATGGGTGCGGCGGTGAGCAGCATGCACTACACCGCGATGTGGGCGGTGCGTGTGGAGGTCGCTCCGTCGGGGGCGGTCCTGCCCGGGGCCACGGCGATGCAGTTCATCTTCCCCCTCGCCGTCGGCCTCGGGTCCTACCTCTTCCTCACCTCGGCGTTCGTCGCGCTGTCGCCGACGGCCGGAGAGCGCGAGGCATCCGCGTCGGCCCAGCGGCCGGTCGAGAAGGCCGCCGCCCACTAAGCCGCGCGCGGCGGCCTTCGAGGCCCGCCCCCGAACCACTCCGATCGAGGAGGCCATGCGTACACCCCGCAGGACCCCGACAGCCGGCGCCGAGACGCCGCCCCAGCCCGCAATACGCGGCCGCCGCGCCCATGCCGGCCCTCCCGCCGACGAGCGCACCGACCCCGACGAGAGCGGCGCCCCGACGGCAGGGCCGCCCACACACGCGGGACGATGGCACCTACGCCCCCGCACCGTCCGCGCCAAGATCGTCTGCCTGCTCATGGTGCCCGTCGTCTCCCTGCTCGCCCTGTGGGCGTACGCCACCGTCACCACCGCCCAGGACGTCGCCCGCATCCGGCAGGCGCAGCGCGTCGACGCCTCCGTGCGCGGCCCCGTCGCCGACGCCGTCGCGGCGCTCCAGGCCGAGCGTGTGGCCGCCGTACGCTACGCCACCCGGCCCTCCGCCGAGCGGGAGAGCGCGCTGCGGAGACTGGCGCAACGCACCGACCGGGCGGTCGACGCCCTGCGCCTGGGAGACCGGCACACCATCGCCGACGGCACCGACCTGCCCCCAGGAGTGGCCGAACGCCTCACCGGCTTCGTGACCGGAGCCGGACGACTGCGAGTGCTGCGAACGGCGGTGCTCGACCGCAGCAGCAGCTGGACCGAGACCTACGAGCGGTACAGCACGACCATCTCCACGGCCTTCGGCGTGGGCGGCGCGCTCACCGGCGTCCAGGACGCCGACCTCGGCTCCGACGCGCGCGTGCTGCTCGAGTTCTCCCGCGCGGGAGAGGCCCTGGCCCAGGAGGACGCGGTCCTGGCCGGCGCCCGCCTGGCCGGAACCCTCGACCGCGAGCGGTTGCGCCTGTTCACCGGCGCCGTCGACACCCGTCGCACCCTGACCGAAGCCGCCGGTGTCGATCTGCGCGGCCCCGAACGTGCCGCCTGGCACGAACTCGCCGGAGGAGGCGCCTACGCCGACCTGCGCACCGTCGAGGACGAGGTACTCGCGAGTCACCCCGGAGCCCAGGCGCTCCACGCCGCTCCCGAGGCAGCCTGGAAGTCCGCCCACGCACGCGTGCGGGACGACATGCGCGCCATCGAGTCCGACGCCGGCCGCGAAGTCGCCGGCCGCGCCGACCCGTTCACCCGCGCCCTGCTCACCCCGGCGGGGGCCGCGGTGCTTCTGGGCCTCGCCGCCGTCGCCGCCTCCCTCGTCATCTCCGTACGCATCGGACGCGGACTGGTCGTCGAGCTGGTCAGCCTGCGCAACGACGCCCTGGAGATCGCCCGCCGCAAACTCCCCCACGCCATGCGAAAACTGCGCGCCGGAGAGGAGATCGACATCGACAGCGAGGCCCCGCCGGGACCCCTGGCGGAGGACGAGACCGGTCAGGTCGCCGAGGCCCTCGGCACCGTGCACCGAGCGGCCCTGCGCGCGGCGGTCGAGCGCGCCGAACTCGCCGGCGGCATCTCCGGCGTCTTCGTCAACCTCGCCCGCCGCAGCCAGGTCCTCGTGCACCGCCAACTGAGCCTGCTCGACAGCATGGAACGCCGCTCCGACGACCCCGACGAACTCAGCGACCTCTTCCGCCTCGACCACCTCACCACGCGGATGCGACGCCACGCGGAGAGCCTGATCATCCTCTCCGGAGCGGCTCCGGGACGCGCCTGGCGCCTGCCCGTCCCCCTGACGAACGTGGTCCGCGCGGCCGTCTCCGAGATCGAGGACTACGCGCGCGTGGAGGTACGGCAACTCCCCGAGGCGAAGATCGCCGGCACCGCGGTCGCCGACCTCACCCACCTCCTGGCGGAACTCGTAGAGAACGCCGCCCAGTTCTCACCGCCCCACACGCGCGTGCGGATCACCGGGGAACCGGTCGGCAACGGATACGCCGTGGAGGTCGAGGACCGGGGGCTCGGCATGGGCAAGGAGACCCTCGCCGAAGCCAATCGCCGCATCGAACAGTCCGAGGCGCTCGACCTGTTCGACAGCGACCGGCTCGGCCTGTTCGTGGTGAGCCGCCTCTCCGCCCGCCACGGCATCAAGGTCCACCTTCGGACCTCGCCCTACGGCGGCACCACCGCGGTGGTCCTCCTCCCCACCCCCCTGCTCCACAGCGGCCTGCCGGAACGTTCTCCCGGCGCCAGCGCCGAAGCACGGCCGCAGCCCGAGGAACGCGAGTACGCGCGCGTGGCCGCCATCCCGCACCAGGAACCCGTCGAACAGTCCGCCGACCGGCGCGCCCTCATGGCCCCGGTCGCCTCCGCCGGCCGGACC